>NZ_JBHWIE010000113.1:5190-21818 GCF_042732085.1 Actinosynnema sp. NPDC059797 | reverse complement strand
CCTCGAAGCGGAGCGGCTCGGTCGTGGCCTCGAACCCGACCGCGCCGACGTGGCCCGCCGCGCGGACGTCGTCGGCGACCAGCCCGAACCGGTCCAGCTGCGCGCGGGGGCCGAGCACGCGGATCCCCTCCACCGGCGCCCGCATCGACCGCTTGGCGTCGCTCTTGGCCTTGCGCACCGCGCTGATCGCCGCGGTCGCCAGCGAGACCAGCTCCGCCGACGACGCGGCGTCGGCGCCCGTCGAGGTGGGCCAGGGCTCGGCGTGCACGGACCCGGTGTGCCACCAGGACCAGGCTTCCTCGGTGACGTACGGGACGAACGGGGCGAACAGCCGCAGCAGCGTCGACAGCGCGGTCCGCAGCGCGAGCCGCGCGGACTCGCATGCCTCGGGGGCGCCGATGTCGGCGTAGGCGCGCGGCTTGACCAGTTCGAGGTAGTCGTCGCAGAACAGCCAGAAGAAGCGCTCCACGACCTCCAGCGCGGTGGTGTACTCGAACGCCTCCAGCGCCGCCGTGGCCCGGTCGACCACGTCGTCGAGCAGGTCGAGCACCGCGCGGTCGAGCGGTTCGGTCACCCGCGCGCCCGCCGCCGGCTCCGGCATCCCGAGCACGAACTTGCTCGCGTTGAGCAGCTTCGTGGCCAGCCTGCGGCCGATCTTCATCTGCCCTTCGTCGAACGCCGTGTCCGTGCCCGGCCGGCCGCCCGCCGCCCAGTACCGCACCGCGTCGGCGCTGAACCGCTCCAACAGGTCCACCGGCGTCACGGTGTTCCCCTTGGACTTGCTCATCTTCTTGCGGTCCGGGTCGAGGATCCACCCGGACAGCGCGGCGTGCCGCCACGGCAGCGCGTCCTCGGACAGGTGCGACCGCAGCACCGTGGCGAACAGCCAGGTCCGGATGATGTCGTGGCCCTGCGGGCGCAGGTCCATCGGGAAGGTCTGGGCGAACAGCGCGGGGTCGGACTCCCAGCCGCAGACGATCAACGGGGTGAGCGACGACGTCGCCCACGTGTCCATCACGTCCGGGTCGCCGATGAAGCCGCCGGGGCGACCGCGCCGCCCCTCGTCGTACCCGGGCGGGGTGGCCGAGGAGGGGTCGATCGGCAACGACTCCTCGTCGGGGACGATGGGTTCGGAGTAGACCGGCTCGCCGTCGTCGTCCAGCGGGTACCACACCGGGAACGGCACGCCGAAGAACCGCTGGCGGCTGACCAGCCAGTCGCTGTTGAGGCCGCGCACCCAGTCGTCGTAGCGGGCCTTCATGTAGGCGGGGTGCCACTCCAGCTCCGCGCCCCGGTCGAGCAGGGCGTCCCGGTGCGCGAGCGACCGGATGAACCACTGCCGGCTGGACACGATCTCCAGCGGCTTGTGGCCCTTCTCGTAGAACTTGACCGGCCGCACCACCTTGCGCGGCTCGCCGTGCAGGTCGCCGGACTCGCGCAGCATCGCGACCACGCGCTCGCGGGCCGTGTGCACGGTCGCGCCGGCCAGCGCGGCGTACGCCTCGCGGCCCTCCTCGCCGTCGAGCCCGGCGGGCGGCTCCGGCAGGATCCGCCCGTCGCGGCCGATGACCGTGCGGGCGGGCAGCTTCAGCTCGCGCCACCACTGCACGTCGGTCGTGTCGCCGAACGTGCAGCACATGGCGATGCCGGCGCCCCGGTCCCGCTCCGCCGCGGAGTGGGGCAGCACCGGCACGGGCACGCCGAACACCGGTGAGGTCACCGTGGAGCCGAACAGCCCCTGGTAGCGCTCGTCGTCCGGGTGCGCGACCAGCGCGACGCAGGCGGGCAGCAGCTCGGGCCGGGTCGTCTCGATGAAGACCTCCCCGCCGTCGGGGGCGTGGAACGCGATCCGGTGCCAGGCGCCGGGGTGCTCCCGGTCCTCCAGCTCGGCCTGCGCGACCGCGGTCTGGAAGCCGACGTCCCACAGCGTCGGGGCTTCCGCCTGGTAGGCCTCGCCGTCCCGCACCAGCCGGAGGAACGCGAGCTGGGAGAGCCGCTGGACGCGCCGACCGATCGTCATGTATGTCATCGACCAGTCGACCGACAGGCCCAGCCTGCGCCACAGCTCCTCGAACGCGCGCTCGTCCACCTCGGTCAACTTCTCGCACAGCTCGACGAAGTTGCGCCGGGACAGGCTGATCAGCGGGCGCTCGCCCTTCTTCGCCAACGGTTCCGGGTAGGCGCGGTCCGGGTCGTAGGGCAGCGACGGGTCGCACCGCACGCCGAAGTGGTTCTGCACCCGCCGCTCGGTCGGCAACCCGTTGTCGTCCCACCCCATCGGGTAGAAGACGTGCTTGCCGCGCATCCGCTGGAACCGCGCGACGATGTCGGTGTGGGTGTAGGAGAACACGTGGCCCACGTGCAGCGAGCCGCTGACGGTCGGCGGCGGCGTGTCGATCGAGAAGACGGCGGAGCGCTCACCGGGCGGGTCGAACCGGTATACGCCCGACTCCTCCCACCGAGCCGCCCACTTGAGCTCCAGGCCGTCCAGGGACGGTCGCTCCGGCACGATCGGCGTGAACTCGGACACGCGCTGTCCACCTCGTCAACTCGAATTCGGATGCGCACGGGCGAGTGGCGACCCCCGCCGGCCACGACCCGTGTGACCGGACAGCCTAGCGAGCCGCCGCCCCCGGCGCCCCGGCGGCGGACTACGGCTGGTCCGCGACCTCGATCGAGCCCTCGATGATCCGGGCCTTGAACCCCTCCAGGACGCCCTGCAGCTCCGCGTCGACCTTCCCGCCGGAGGTGGCGTAGCCGATGCCGTCGACTTTGAGGTCGAAGACCTCCGGCAGCGAGGCCAGGTCGTTCCGCGCGGCGGCCCGGAAGAAGTCGTACACCGCCACGTCGACGCGCTTGAGGCTCGACGCGACGATGACGTCCCGGCTGTCCGCGAGCGCCGGCTGGTGGTACTGGTCGGCGTCGCAGCCGACCGCCAGCACGCCCGCCTGCTTCACCGCGGAGAAGACGCCGATGCCGGACGCGCCGGCGGCGGGGTAGAGGACGTCCGCGCCCTTGTCGATGAGCCCCTTCGCGGTCTCCAGGCCCTTCGCCGGGTCCTGGAAGCCGGTGAAGTCGGTGGCCGGCGTGATGTACTTCTTCTCGACCACGACCTTCGGCGCGGCGGCCTTCGCGCCCTGGGTGAACCCGGCCTCGAACTTCCGGATCAGCGGGATGTCGACACCGCCGACGAAGCCGACGTGGCACTTCCTGCTGTGGTAGGCGGCCACGACGCCGGCCAGGAAGGCGCCCTCCTGCTCGGCGAAGACCAGCGGCGTGACGTTGGGCGCGTCCTCCACGGTCGAGTCCACCAGGCCGAACCGGACGTCGGGGAACTCCGGCGCGACGACCTTCAGCGACTCGGTGTACGCGAAGCCGACGCCGACGACGGGGTTGAAGCCCTCGCGCGCGAGCCGGCGCAGGCGGCCCTGCTTCACCGACTCGTCCTCGTTCGGGGCGGCGGAGACCTCGCGGGTGTTCTCCGGCTTGACCCCCAGGTCCCGGATCGCCCGGTCGAACCCGGCGGCGGCGAGGTCGTTGAACGACGCGTCGCCACGACCGCCGATGTCGTACGCCAAACCGATCTTCAGCGCGCTCCCGTCGACCTCGTCGCCCGCGGGCCGCTCGGCGGCGGCGCTGGTGGTCGAGGTCGCGGGCGGGCTGGGCGGCGTCGCGAACTCGCACCCGGTCCCGGCGGCGGCGGTCGTCGCGGCGGTGTCGCCGGCGGGGTCCTTCGCGCAGGCGCCCGACGCCATGAGGACGGTCATCGCGATGACGGCAACAGCGGTGCGAACCCCAGGACGGCGCACGGCTCGTCTCCCTCCCTGCTCGTCGAGCAGACAGCCCTCCCCCGATGGTCGTATCAGGGCTTGCGCGACGGACGGTACCTCTTCGTCGCACCCGTCCGGACGAACGCTCACCTGCTGGGAACGTGACGGCCGGCCCGGCGTGCACATCGGCCCCCGACGCGCCATCCTCCGTTCGGTGGATGGGGAGGGTCTACCGCGTCCGCGGTGATCCCCGCCCTCGTGGCCGATCCGGCGCGCCGGCGCGGGCGACAGGCTCTTCCCATGGCGATCATCGAGGTGGACGGCCTCGTCAAGCGCTACGGCGATCACACCGCGGTGGACGGGGTGGGCTTCGCCGTCGAGCAGGGCGAGATCTTCGGCATCCTGGGCCCCAACGGGGCCGGCAAGACCACGACCGTCGAGTGCGTCGAGGGGTTGCGCGCCCCGGACGGCGGGACCATCCGCGTCTGCGGCCTCGACCCGCGACGCGACACCGGCGAGCTGCCGCAGCTGCTCGGCGCGCAGCTCCAGGAGAGCGAGCTGCCCGACAAGATCCGGGTGCGCGAGGCCCTGGCGCTCTACAGCTCCTTCTACCGGCGGCCGGCCGACTGGCGGGAGCTGGTCGAGGTCCTGCGCCTCACCGACAAGCTCGACACGCAGTTCCGACGGCTGTCCGGCGGGCAGAAGCAGCGGCTGTCGATCGCGCTCGCGCTGCTCGGGGCCCCGCGGGTGGCCGTGCTCGACGAGCTGACCACCGGCCTGGACCCGCAGGCCCGCCGCGACGTGTGGGACCTCATCGAGGGCGTCCGCGACCGGGGCGTGACGATCCTGCTGGTCACGCACTTCATGGAGGAGGCGGAACGGCTCTGCGACCGGCTGGCCGTGATCGACTCCGGCCGGGTCGTCGCGCTCGACTCGCCGGCCGGGCTGGTCGCGCGGGTCGACGACCATCAGCGCCTCCGCTTCCGGCCGTCCGCGCCGCTGGACCACGCCGTGCTGACCGCGTTGCCCGAGGTCGCCTCCGTCCGGCAGGTCGGTGACCGGCTCGTCGTGACCGGCACCGGTGACCTGCTGCTCGCGGTGACCACCGTGCTCGCCCGCCACCGGGTCACCGCGGCCGGGCTGCGGGTCGAGCAGCCCTCGCTGGACGACGCGTTCGTCGCGCTCACCGGCCGTGCCGCCAACTCCTGAGGAGAACACCGTGTCCGCGCTGTCCCGGCTCACCACCACCGAAACCAGGCTGTTCTTCCGCGAGCCCGTGCTCGCCTTCTTCGCGCTCGCCTTCCCCCCGATCCTGCTCGCCGTCCTCGGCGCCGTCCCCGCGATGCGCGAACCCTCCGACGACGCGGGCGGCCTGCGGGCGATCGACCTGTACGTGCCGATCACCGTCGCGATGGGACTGGCCGTGTTCGCGCTCAACGGCCTGCCCCAGCTGTTCGCCACCTACCGGGAGAAGGGCGTGCTGCGGCGCATGCGGACCACCCCGGTCGAACCGGTGGTCATGCTCGGCGCGCAACTGCTGATGGCCACGGTCCTGTCCGCGGCGACGGCGCTGGCCGTGCTCGTCCTCGGCCGGCTGGCGTTCGGCGTGGCCCTGCCCCGGCACCTGCCCGCCTACCTCGTGGGCTACCTGCTGACGGCGCTGTCGATGTTCGCGATCGGCCTGCTCGTCGCGTCCCTGGCGTCGAACGGCAAGAGCGCCGGCGCGATCGGGACGCTGGTGTTCTTCCCGCTGGTGTTCTTCGCCGGCCTCTGGTTGCCGCGCGCGGGCATGCCCGAGGTGCTGCGCGCGATCAGCGACTTCACCCCGCTGGGCGCGGGCGTGCAATCATTGCAGGACGCCACGGCCGGTCACTGGCCGCAGCCGCTGCACCTGGCCGTGGTGCTGGGGTGGGTGGTCGTGGCCGGGGTGCCGGCCGCGCGGTACTTCCGCTGGGAGTAGCACATGGGGGCCGAGGCCGAGCTGCGCGAGGAGTTCGCCCGCTGGGAGCGCAGGGAGACCGCGGTCCTGCAGGTCCTCCCCTACCCGCTGATGGCCGTCAGCGTCCTGTTCACGCTGCTCCAGCCGCTCTGGGGCGAGCAGGTGCACCTGCCGGTGGCGCTCGGGGCGGCGGCCGCGGCCACGGCGTGGGTGCTCTGGTTCCACACGCTCCACCCGGGGTGGCACCGCAACCGCCCGCTGATGGGCCTGTACTACGCGGGGCTGGTGGCGTCGGCCGCCTGCCTGGTGCTGCTCACGCCCTGGTTCGGCTTCTTCGCCTTCATCGGCTACGTGCACGCCTTCCAGTACCTGGGGCACCGCTGGCGGTACGTCGGCGTGGTCGTCACGTCCGCGGTCACGGCGGTCTCCTACGTGGGCGGCACGGAGGGCATCACCGCCGGCGAGTGGTGGAAGTGGCCCGCGGTCAGCGCGATCACCGCGGCGCTGGCGTCGGTGGCCTTCCACGCCGACGTGATGTCCGAGCGGCGCAACGACCGGCAGAAGCGGGCGCTGGTCGAGCTGCACGAGGCCAACGCCAAGCTGGAGGCCGCGCTGGAGGAGAACGCGGGCCTGCACGCCCAACTGCTGGTGCAGGCCCGCGAGGCCGGGGTGCTCGACGAGCGGCAGCGGATGGCGCGGGAGATCCACGACACCCTCGCCCAGGGCCTGGCCGGCATCCTCACCCAGCTCCAGGCCGCCGAGCAGGCGTCGGACGAGCCGGCGACGTCGCGCCGGCACGTGGCGAACGCGGTGGACCTGGCCCGCGAGAGCCTCGCCGAGGCCCGCCGGACGGTGCACGCGGTGGGGCCGTCCGCGCTGGCGGAGGCCCGCCTGCCGGAGGCGATCGGCGACGTGGCCAGGCGCTGGTCGGAGGTGAACCGCGTCGACGCGGTGCTGACCACCACCGGCGACGCCCGGCCCATGCACACCGACGTCGAGGTGGCGCTGCTGCGGACCGCGCAGGAGGCGCTGGCCAACGTCGCCAAGCACGCGCGGGCCGGTCGGGTCGCCCTGACCCTGTCGTACATGGAGGACCTGGTGACGCTCGACGTGCTGGACGACGGAGTGGGCTTCGACCCCGGCGCCAGGCGCGCCGGCGGCTCCCCGGACGGGGGCTTCGGGCTCGCCGGCATGCGGCAGCGGGTGCAGCGCCTCGCGGGGCGGTTGGACGTCGAGTCGGAGCCGGGCGGCGGCACGGCGATCACCGCGACGGTGCCGGCGATCCCCGCCGGGAGCGTGGGTTGATCTCCCTGCTGATCGTCGACGACCACCCGGTGGTGCGGGACGGGTTGCGGGGCATGTTCGGCGCCGACCCGCGCTTCGAGGTGCTCGGCGAAGCCGGTGACGGCGCGGAGGCGGTCGTGGCCGGGGAGCGGCTCCGCCCCGACGTGATCCTCATGGACCTGCGGATGCCCGGGACCGACGGCGTCACCGCCATCAGGGAGCTGGCGGAGCGCGGCGTGCCGTCCCGGGTGCTGGTGCTCACCACGTACGACACGGACAGCCACGTGCTGCCGGCCATCGAGGCCGGGGCCACCGGCTACCTGCTCAAGGACGCGCCGAGGGAGGAGCTGGTCCGCGCGGTGGAGGCCGCGGCGCGGGGGCAGGCGGTCCTCTCCCCCACCGTCGCGACCCGGCTCGTGGGCCAGGTGCGCCGACCGGCGCCGGCGCCGCTGTCGCAGCGCGAGCTCGAGGTGCTGGAGCTGATCGCCCGGGGCTCGACGAACCGCGAGGCGGCGAAGCGGCTGTTCATCAGCGAGACCACGGTCAAGACGCACCTGCTGCACGTGTACGCGAAGCTGGGCGTCAACGACCGGGCCGCCGCCGTGGCCGCCGCGTTCTCCCGCGGCTACCTGGAGCCGCGGGGCTGACGGCCGGGCGGCGGCGTCGGGTCAGGGCCGGACCACCACCGGGATGTCGACCTGGACGGGGACGTCGCGGCCCGGTCCGGTGTTGGCCACGTCGCGGTAGCTCCCGTCGGCTCGTCGGCGCTGGTAGGTGACGGTGAGCAGGAGCGGGCCCCGGCCGGTGGGCGTGACGGTGACCTCGTCGCCCCGCACGACGGCGGTCCCCCCGTCGGCGGGCCGGAGCACCGCGCGCAGGCGGTTCCGCGGGTCGGCCAGGTCGAACCCGGCGCCGCGGGCGCTTGCCACCCGGACCGTCGTGGTCGCGGCACCGCCCCTGTTCGCGCGCAGCACCCGGTCGTCGGACCGGATCCGCAGCGGCCCGACCCCCGACGGCAGCGGCCGGTCGGAGGTGGACGCGTCGATGGACAGGTCCTCGCCGAGGTGCAGGCGCGAGGTGTACAGCGCGCGGGAGGAGGTGGTGGACGGGCGGCCGTGGTGGACGTAGTAGAGCTGCGTGCCGTCCGGTGAGCCGATGACGCTGCCGTGCCCGGTCGAGTACAGGCCCTGGGCGGGGTCCTGGGACAGCACCGGGTTCCCGGGGGCCTTGCGCCAGGGGCCGAGCGGGCCGGGGGCCGTCGCGTGACCCACGCCGTAGAACTCGTTCTCGTAGTTGTTCGCCGAGTAGGTCAGGTGGTAGCGGGGGGTGCCCTGCGCGTCGGTGGTCCTGATCGTGGTCGAGCCCTCGGCCCACCGGCGGTCCTTCTTCGCGCCGCCGGACTTCGCGTAGTCGTCCACGTGCGCGTTCTCCCACGCCTGCTTGTCCGAGCCGTAGTCCAGGACCGGGACGTAGCCGTCCTTGCGGACGCCGGGCGGGTCGCCCGGTGCCCGGTTGGCGTCGCGGTAGGCGGGTGCGATCGCCGGCATGGTCCGGCCGGTGGGGTCGCGCCACCAGTCGCCGGTCAGCTCGACGGCGTAGATGTTCGACTCCTCCACGTACTTGCCGAGGTCGGCGTCCCACACCCAGTTGCGGTAGGCGTTGCGGGAGAAGTACAGGTAGATCCGGCCGTCCGCGTCGAAGAAGACGTTGGGGTCGATGTAGGGGATGTAGGTGCCCAGCGGGGCGGTCCGCCCCTCCTCCAGCGTGGCGGGCGGCTTCTTCTGGTCGGCGTCCATGATCAGGTTGACGTCGTGGTACGCCGGGTCGTACGGGTGGTAGTCCAGCGGCGCCTCGACGATGTCGCGGAACGGCCCGGCGGGCGAGCGCGACACCGCGACGCCGACCTTGCAGGGCTCCTCGAAGTCCGCGTGCCCGAAGTGCGCGGCCACGTCGCGGTTCATCCTGCCCGCGTAGAACAGGAAGTACAGGCCGGTGTCCGGGTTGTGGTAGACCTCCGGCGCCCAGAACCAGTCGTGCGCCCAGTCGCCGTCCCGCCCGGCCCGAAGCGCGCCGCCGGGCAGGTGCTCCCACGTGGCGAGGTCGGGCGAGCGGTAGACGGCGAAGTGGTGGCCGGGGTCGGCGCCCTCCGTCGAGTAGGCGTAGTAGTAACCGCTGGGGCGGTCGAACAGCACGAACGGGTCCGCGCCGGGGGTGGCGGCGTCGTTGTGGTAGGTCGCGTCGGTCGTCCGGGACGGTCGGTCGGGGTGGGCCGAGGCCGTCGCGGGCGCGAGGGGCAGGGCCACGAGCACGGCGACGAACAGGGCGGGAAGTCGCATGACCGCCATCCTGCCGCCCGACCCGGCCCCCGCGCCCGCCGACGACCGGCCCGGTGCCGCTACGGGGCCACCTGGGCGGCCCGCATCGAGTCGAAGGAGAGCGTGCGCACGCCCGTGAGGATCTTCAGGTAGCGGTACGGCTTCGCCGACGGCGCCTTGACCGTCGCGACACCGGTGGCGCGGACCATGCCCAACCGGCCCTGCCCGAGGCTCCTGCCGTCCCGGTCCAGGAAGTGGACGTCCAGGTACACCCCGAACACGTCGTTCGGTTCCAGGGCGAAGTGGACCTCGAGGTCGCCGACGCCCTCCTCGCCGGCGCCGAGGTCCACCACCAGGAACTCGGCGAACCTCCCGTGCACGACGGCGTACCGGCCGTCGGGTGCGCCGACCAGGCCGGCCGGGTCGTCCACCCGGACCTCGTTGTCGGGTGCGAGCGCGTCGACGTACGGGTCAGCGGTGGCGGACGGCGCCGTGGTGGACGGGCTCGTGGCGGGAACGGCGGCCCCGGCGGTGGGCACGGGCAGCAGGAGCGCGGTCATCACGGCCGCGAGCAGGGTCGGGGTGCGCATCCCGCGAGTATCCGCGCCGGTCGTGCGCGCGGGGAGGCCGTGGCCGCGGATTGCGACATCCGGGCACCCGGCCGTGCGTGAGCGGTGGACCCGATCCGGCCGGTCGGCAGCACGGGTACCTCACCGCGGGCGTTCTCGGACGCCTTGCCCGTCCCAGAGCCCGCGGGTGAACTCCCGTCGGGTCTCCCGGTGCTCGCCTGTGGCGTGCAGGACCGCGCCGATGCCCCCCGAGGTGACTTGTGCCGATCGCGCGTCCTCGGCGCGGGCGAATTGCCGGGCATCGCGGTGGAGGACGTGGTCCGCGGCGAACCGCGCGCCCGCGGTGAGGTTGTCGTGCTCCGCGTCGAACACCTCGACGGCCTCTTGGTCCTAGGGCACCGCCGGGAGGCGCTCGGGCACGTGATCCGCTCGCGGTTCGTCGCGGTGGATGGCCTTGCAGTGGTGCCGGCACCACCTGTGGGCGGCGCAGAGGTCGTGGCCGAGCAGCCGGCCGAGAGCGGCTCGCTGTTCGGTGCTGTCATCCTCTTGGGTGAGCAAGTGGTGAGCGCAATCGCGCACCAGGTCGTGGAAGTGGAAGCGCCCGGCGGCGTTCTGCTTCACCAGGTTGTCGTCGAACAGCGAGTCGAGGTGCTGCTCGGCCTCGTCCCGCGGCAGGACCGCGAGGGCGGCGGCGGCGTAAGCGTCGAAGTCACCGCCGGGGTGGAGGCTGAGCAGCCGGAACAACCGTTGCTGCGCCGGCTGCAGGTAGCGGTAGGACACCCTGAGCGCCGCCATGACGCCGCGGTCGTCGACTTCGAGGAACCTGACCCGCTGGGCGTGGTTCCGCAGCCGGCTCACCAGTTCCGCGACGCTCCACCCCGCGCGGTCGCGCAGGCGTGCCGCGGCGATCCGGATGGCGAGCGGCAGGCGGCCGCACAACTCGACAGCGGTGGCGACGGCTTCGGGTTCCGCTGCCACGCGCTTCGTCCCCACGATCCTCTCGAAGAGGGTGACGGCGTCCTCCAGTGGCAGGACGTCGAGGGACATCGGCAGCGCGCCTTCCAGCGCCGTGAGCTTCCTGCGGCTGGTGACCACCACGAGCGCGCTCGCGGTCGCGGGCAGCAGCGGCCGCACGTGTGCGGCGTTGACCGCGTTGTCGATGATCAGCAGTATCCGCTGCCCTGCCATCCGCGAACGCCAGAGCGCGCTTCGGCCGTCCAGCGTGGGCGGCACGAGCTCGGGCGGTACCCCGCTGTCCCCGAGCAGCATGCCCAAAGCCTCCTCCGGGGGTACCGGGTTCATCCCGGCGGTGAAGCCGTGCAAGTCGATGAAGTAGTGGCCGTCCGGGTAGTCCGCCGCGACCTCGTGGGCGAGGTGAACCGCCAGGGCCGTCTTGCCGACCCCGCCCATGCCGTCGACCGCGGAGATCGTGACGGCGGTCGGCGACGTGCCGCCCGTGGCGGCACGCAGCTCCAGGAGTTCCGCGGACCTGCCGGAGAAGTCGCCGGTGTCGTAGGGGAGGTACGACCTGGCGGCTCGCCGGCGGGACGAATCGCCACCGGGCTCGGGTGGCACCGGGGAGGGCGCGGGCTCCGCCGCGCCGCTCAGCACGTCGGCGTGAACCCTCTGCAGTTCCGGGCTCGGGTCGAGCCCCAGGTCCCGGGCCAACGTCCTCCTGGCGTCGTCGTACACCGCCAGCGCATCGGCCTGCCGCCCACTGCGGTGCAGCGCCCGCATCAAGCTGATGCGCAGCGAGTCGCGCAGGGGGTGCTCGGTGACCAGCTGCCGCAGCTCGCCGACCACCGAACCCGTCTCACCGGTCCGCAGGCGGAGGGACATCAGGTCCTCGACGGCGGTGAGCCGTTGCTCGTGGAGCCTCGCGGCCGCGTTCTCGATCGTCGCGCCGCCGAGCCCCGTCAGCACGTCTCCCCGCCAGGTGCCCAGTGCGGCGCGCAGCACGGCCACCGCCTCCACCAGGTGGCCCTGGGCCTCCGCCTGCCGCGCTTTGTCGAGGAGGCCCAGGAACCGGTTCACGTCGATCGACGCTTCCGGGGCGTCGAGCCGGTAGCCGACCTCGGTCCACTTGATGCGCACTTCCGCGACATCTCCGGACAGCGTGCGGCGAATGCAGGCGATGGCGTTGTGGATCTGTTGGCGGGCCGACCGGGGTGCGGTGTCCCACAGCTCGTCGACGAGGCGCTCCACCGGGACGACCCGGTTGACGGACAACAGCAGCAGCGCGAGGAGCCGCTGTTGCCGGGCGCCTCCGACGCGGACCGACCTCTCTCCGGAGCGCACCTCCAAAGGCCCCAGGATCCGGAACTCCAACGCGACGACCCCCTGGTTCGACTCGGTCAACAGGGACGAGCACGCACGCCGAGTGGCAACCCGATAGCTCGTAGACAGCCATGCTGCCACAGCGACGGAGGTCGGAGCGCTCGTCAACGCGGCCGCACCGGCACGCCGTCGGCGGTGCGCTGTTCCGCCGGCGGGACGGGCAAGTCGGGCCACACGCGGGCGATCCGCTCGACAGCGGCGTGCGCTCGGGCCCGGAACAGGTCCTCCGATCAGTCGAGTCGCCGGCACCTGCGGTGCCGTCGGGTAGTGCACCGGTAGCGACCCCTGCCAGCCTGGTTCGAAGGACAGGCCGGTGAAGGCCCGCACAGGCCGACGGCCGCATGTCGAGCTCGGGAGAAGCCCGCGAGATCCCTGAACACCCGACGGGGTGAAAAGCGTGCCGCGGCGGCTTCATCGCGAGCCCGGATGGTGGTGTGCCGACAACGGGGGTCATCGTGAAGCACGAGGACGTGGATTACGGTCAGGCGCTGCGCGGTTCCAGACTCAGGGTCGGGCTGACCCAGCGCACCCTGGCGGAGCAGGCGGGGGTCAGCCTGCGCACCGTCCGGCACATCGAGCAGGGACACGTCACGCAGCCCAGGAAGAATTCCATCCGCAGGTTGGCGGATGTGCTGGAACGGCACGGCGAATCGCCGTGGACCGCCGGTGGCGACGACATCCGGGTCGGGGTGCTGGGGCCGCTGGAGATCCGCCGGGGCAACAGGCTGCTCTCGTTGGGCTCGCTGAAACAACGCAGTTTCCTGGCGCTGCTGGCGCTGCAACCGAACGAGGTGGTGTCTCGCGAGGAGATAGTCGACGTGCTGTGGGCGGACCGTCCTCCCGGTAGCTGCCTGAGCATGGTGTACTCCTTCGCTTCGGCGCTGCGCAAGGTCATCACGCCGACCTGCACGGGGACGGCCGGCCCGGTGATCTCCAGGGTCGGCGGCGGTTACCGCCTGCTCGCGGACCCGGCCGGGCACGACTCCTCGCGGTTCGACGAACAGGTCGCCCTGGCCCAGGGCACTCCTCGGAACGAGGCGGGCAAGGAGCTCTACGAGCAGGCGCTCGACCTCTGGCGCGGCGGAGTCCTCGCCGACCTGCCGCTGAACGTGCGCCAGCACCCGGTCGCGGTGGCGCTGGCCGGACGCCGGGTCGCCGCCGCGTCCGCGTACGCGGATGTCGCATCGCTCGTCGACCGCGGGGACGACGCGATCGACAGGCTGAGAGCGGTCGCCCATCACGACCTGTTGCACGAAGGGGTGCACGCGCGGTTGATGCTCGCGCTCGCGGCGGCGGGGCAGCGGGCGGCCGCACTCCACGTGTTCACCGGGATCCGGCGGCGCTTGGACGAGGAGCTGGGGATCCAGCCGGGAGAGGAGATCCGGTTCGCGTACCGCGAGGTGGTCGAGGGGAGACCCGTGGCGGCGACCCGCGGTTGACTCCGGTCCCGGTGGAGCGGAGAGCGAGCCCGCGCCCTGGGGGCAGCTGCGGGAACTGAAGCGCCGGATCGCCCAAGGAATCAGAGTTTCCGCTGTTCAGAAGGCTATACACGCCGTCTATACACCGGGTGTATAGTCGTGGCATGTCGGTCAAGCACGCGCTGCTCGGGCTGCTGGAGAGCCAGGCGAGGTACGGCTACGAGCTGAAGCACTCGTACGACGAGCACTTCACCCAGGGCAAGCCGCTGCACTATGGCCAGGTCTACTCGACGCTCGCACGGCTGTTGCGCGGCGGCTTGGTCGAGGAAAGCGGGGTCGAGGCAGGCGCCGGTCCCGACCGGAAGCGGTACGCGATCACCGAGGCCGGCGTCACCGACCTGATGAACTGGCTCACCAAACCCGAGGAGCCCTCGGGCTATCTGCAGAACACGCTGTACGTCAAGGTCGTCGTCGCACTGCTCTCCGGCCGGGAGTCCACCGAGGTCCTGGACGCCCAGCGCACCGCGCACATCCACGCGATGCGCGAGTTGACCAAGCGCAAGAACGAGGGCGACCTCGTCGACGCGCTGATCTGCGACCACGCGCTGTTCCACCTGGAGGCGGACCTGCGCTGGCTCGAGATCACGTCCTCGCGGCTCGGCGAACTGGCCGAGCGGGTGCGTGCGTCGTGAACGGACCCGTGCCCCGCGGCGTCGAGCCGCCCGAATCCCCCGGCTCCGCCAAGGCGCTCTCCCGCGTGACCGCGGTGAGCACCGACATGGCGATCGGCATCCGCCTCGCCGTCGGGCGTGGTCAGGGCTCCCGACTGGCCGCGATCCGGTTCGCGCTCGTGGTGCTCGACATCGGCCTGTGCGTGGCCGTCCTGCTGTTCACCGCCGCGGCGATCGACGCCATCAGCAGTTCGTCCGCGCGGGAGGCGGCACGCACTCCGGTGCTCGTGGAGCAAGCCGGCGTCACCCCTTTGTCCTTTGTGGACAGCTTACGCGCGTACCACGAGTTGTCGATCTCGGGACGTCAGGTGCGAGGCGGTCCGCACGCACCCGTCCCTCCCGGCATCCCGGCGGTCCCGGGCCCGGGCGAGCTGTTCGTGTCGCCGGCGTTGGACAGGCTGCTCGACAGCGATCCGGCACTGCGGTCGGAGTTCGGGGGCACTCGGGTCGGCCTGATCGAGCGGTCAGGGCTCGTCGGCGCCGGTGAGCTGTACTTCTACGAGGGCGTCGACCGGTTCCCCGCGAACCTCGACGTCGCCGGGGCTTACGGCTTCGGGGGTGACCGCAGCGGTGGCCTGACGCCTGGTCAGTTGATCTCGGTGGGCGTGGTCGCGGCGGTGTTGCTGGCGCCGCTGCTCGTGTTCATCGCGTGCGTGGGCCGACTGGGCGGGGTGGAGCGGGACCAACGGCTGGCCGTCCTCCGCCTGCTCGGCGCCGGCATGACCAGGGTGCGGCGGATAGCCGCGGCCGAGTCCCTCGCGGGAGCCGTGGCAGGGCTCGCCGTGGGAGTGGCGGTGTTCTTCGTCGGGTACGGCCGCGTCGAAGGCCTGCAGGTCGGCGACTTCCGGTTCTACGCGGACGACTTCGTGCCACCGTGGTGGCGGTTCGCACTGGTGCTGCTGATCGTGCTCGTGCTCGTGGTGGGCGCGGTCCTGGTCGGCATGCGGAGCACGGTCGTCGAACCGCTGGGCGTCACCCGTGGCGGCCGCACGGCGGCGCGGCGCCTGCGGTGGCGGCTGGTGCCGGCCGCGCTCGGCGTCGCCTTCCTGCTGCCGATCCCGCTGAACCTGGTGCACGAGACCATGCACGTCAGCCTGCTGGTCTCGGGCGGTATCGCGTCCGTGCTGGTCGCGATCCCGGCCCTGCTGCCCTGGCTGGTCGAACGGGCGGTCGCCCCGCTGACGGGCGGGTCGCCGTCGTGGCAGCTCGCGGTGCGCCGGTTGCAGGCCGACAGCGGCACGCCCAGCCGCGTGGTCGCCGGGATCGCGGTGGTGCTCGCGGCCGCGGTCGGCGGGCAGACCATCATCACCTCCGTCGCGGGCCTGCGCGCCGGAACGCGCGACCTGTCGGAGCTCCAAGCCCAGCGGTTGTCCGGTTACACCGAGGGCATCTACCTCCTGTCGGCGTTCACGCTCCTGGCTGCGGGCGCGAGCCTGCTGGTGCTCGTCGTCCAACAGCTCGGTGAGCGCAGGCGAGCGGTGGCCGCCCTGTCGGCGAGCGGGACTCCCTGGCACGTGATCGGACGTTCCCTGCTGTGGCAGAACCTGATCCCGATCGGCTTCGGGGTGCTGGTCGCCGACCTCGCGGGTGCGGGCATCGCCGTCGCGACGCTGCACGTGCTCGGCGCACCCGTCGTGTTCGACTGGCGGTTCGTCGGCGTGATCAGCCTCGGCGCCGTGCTGACGGTCTGCCTCGTGACGGTCCTGGGCATCCCGGTGCTGCGTGCGAGTGCGCGCCCCGACGGGTTGCGCAGCGAATGAGCCGCGCGCGGGCTCCCCCGGAAGTTGCCTCCGGAAGTTGCCCCTCCGCCCCTCCGCCGGAGGTCGCGCCGGTGGACGTGGCTCCGGTGTTCCCTGGTCAGGACGCTGACCGGGGAACCACCCGCACGGCAGCGGGCGCACAAGAAAAACTGCGTTCGCGATCGATAGCGTCCTCTCGTTGGATCACGACGAACCATTGAGAGGAGTGGAAATGCTCACTGCACTGACGGCCATGAGCGACAGGTTGCTTTCGGCGATCGTGCCCGAGATCGAAGCTGCCGCGTCCGCGGACGTGTGCGTGGAGATCGCCACGTGGTGCGACGGCGACTGCCCGTTCTGGTGGTGGCGTAGGGCGCACCAGTACGTGTGCGAGCCCGGTGTTGTTCACACCGAATTCGAGTGCTGCGGCTGCGGCTGCTGATCTCGTCGGTTGAGCACGCCGGGTGGCGTGCCCAACGCAGCAGGGCCCGGCACCCCGCCGTTCAACAAAATACCACTACAAAAC
>NZ_JBHWIE010000113.1:0-5180 GCF_042732085.1 Actinosynnema sp. NPDC059797 | reverse complement strand
GGGTGCGGGTTTTTTTTATCTCTGATTTCGTGTGGGGGGGCGGGGGCTGGTGTTATGTTGTGTCCTCCCGGGGGGGTGCCGTCCCCACCGCTCCCGGGCTCGCCCCCCGGCCGTTCAACTCTAGACGACTACTACACCCGAGGTGAAGACATGGCGTTAACTGTCGAGGTACGGGCGCTGGGCAAGCGTTACGGGCAGAAACGTGTGATGGACGGCTTGGACCTCGAGGTGGGACCGGGTGTCACGGGGCTGCTGGGCCCCAACGGCGCCGGCAAGACGACCCTGCTGCGGTGTTTGGCCACGGTGCTCGCACCCGATTCCGGGGGAATTCGGGTACTCGGACTGGACCCGGCCGACCGCGTTCAACGAACGGAACTGCGCCGGAGGATCGGGTACCTCCCCCAGGACCCCGGCCTGTACGGGCATTTCACCTCCGCGCAGATGTTGGACTACATCGCCGTGCTGAAAGAAATCACCGATCGGCGGCGGCGTGACCGGGAAATCCGGCGGGTGCTCGCCGAGGTGGACCTGACCGGGCAGTCGGCCCTCAAGGTGAAGAAGCTCTCCGGTGGGATGCGCCAGCGCCTCGGCATCGCCGCGGCCCTCATCGGGGATCCGGATTTCATCATCCTCGACGAACCGACGGTCGGCCTGGACCCGGAGCAGCGGATGCGTTTCCGGACGCTGCTCTCCCGGCTCGGCGAGAGCAAGGTCGTGCTGCTGTCGACGCACCAGACCGAGGACGTCGCGGCGCTGTGCGAGCGGGTGATCGTGTTCCGCGCCGGGCAGGTCGTCTTCGACGGCGATCCCGCGGGGCTCGCGGGGCAGGCGGGTGGCAGGGTCTGGTCGACGGCCGAACGGCCGACGGGCGGCGAGGTGCACTGGCGGACGGCCGAGGGCCGTTACCGCGTGATCGGCGCCCGGCCCCGGGACGGCGCGGCGGTCGAGCCGACGGTCGAGGACGGCTACCTGCTCCTCCTCGCCGAGACCGCGGAGACGGTCGCGTGAACCGCTCCCTCGGCGCGCTGGTGCTGTTCGAAACGCGTCTCCAGCTGCGCAACCCCCTCGTGTTGTCCCTGGCCGTCGTGACGCTGGCGGCGCGCACGTTCACCAGCTGGCAGCAGATGCCGAACTGGTCGGTGGACACCGTCGACACGGCGACCGCGGCGTTGATCCTCGGCGCCGGCGCGATGCTGTCCTCGAACCTGGCGACCCTGCGCGACAGCCGCGGTGGGCTCGCCGAGGTGCTCGCACCACTGCCGGCCAGGCCGAGGACCCGGACGCTGGCGGTGCTCGTCGCCGCCGTTTCGGTGGCGGTGCTCCTGTCGGTGGTGGTCATGGCCCTGCACTTCGCCACGCTGCTGGTGGGCAGCGTGCCGGTCGGGCGCTTCGACCTCGCCGAACCCGTCACCGGTGTGGTGATGGTGGCGCTGATGGCAGCCGCCGGCGTGGCGCTCGCCAGGTGGGTTCCCGGGCTCATCGCGGCGCCGATCACCGTGCTGGTGGTGGTGTGGGCGATGTTCCAGTTCCCCGGCGCGTGGCTGCTGCCCGTGGTGCCGGACCTCAAGATCGCGGTCGACGCGACCAGGCCGCCGCTCTGGCACCTGCTCTACGCGGCGGGGCTGCTCGTCGCCGTCGTCGCCGCGGCGGTGCTGCGGCACGGGTTGAGGCCGTGGTCCGGGACGCTCCTGGCGGCCGGTCTCGCCGCCGTCGTCCTGGGCGGGGTGCTGACGACCACCTCCCCGGAGGCGTCCTCGCCCTCGGCGAGCGCGGACCGCGGCCGGTCGGACCGGCTGGTGACGGCGGGAGCCGACCACTGCGAGACCCTCAACGAGGTCCGGTACTGCTCGTTCCCCTCGTTCGCCGCGTGGATCCCGCTGTGGCAGCGGGCGGTGGACCCGGTGGTGGCGGCGGCGCCGCCGGCGGCGAGGGAGCGGGTGCCCTCCATCGTGCAGCGGACGAGGACCGGGAGGCTCGACCCGCGAGCGCAGGAACCCGTGATCATGCCGGACACGTCGTGGGGCCGCAACGGCGGCGAAGTCGCGTCCAGGAGGTCGCTCGCCGCGCAGGTGGCGGGCGCGCTGACCGGGTTCCCGCCGATCACCGTCCGGCAGACCATGGACGGCTGCGACGCGCGGAACCAGTCCCGGACCGTCGTCGCGCTCTGGCTGACCGGCCAGGTCGAGGAGGCCGTCGAGCCTGAACGGACCCACAGCCAGGTCCGGCTGCCGGACGGCGGGGAGGGCACGCGCACGAGGGCCACGTCCGACCTGGGGCAGGTCGACTACGGCGACGCCGAACTGGCCTTGGCGGCGGAGCTGCTGCGGTCGCCGGGCGCCCGGGAGCGGATCCGGGAGCACTGGGACGTGCTGGTCGACCCGTCGACCACGATCGGGCAGGCGCTGCCGCTGCTCGGCGTGACCGGCGACGTGCCGGTCGGGGAACCGGGGGGCACGCCATGTCTCTGACGACCGGCACGCGGGTGGCCGTCAGCCTGGTCCGGCCGGTGGGCCGGGCGATCGACTGGGTCCCGTTCGCGGCGGTGCTGGTGGCGACCCTCGGTCTCGCGGTGGCCACCGGCGACCAGGTCCGGCCGTACAACCTGGCCGCCACCGCCCGCCTGTCGGCGCTGCTGCTCGGCGCGACGGCGGGGTTCGCCCTGGTGGACGCGGCGGCGGGGATGACGGCGGCGACCCCGGTGCCGCGCTGGTTGCGGCAGTGGACCAGGACGGTGCTCGCCTTCGCGGCCGCGATGGCCGCGTGGGGGGCGGTGTTCGCGGTGCTCGCGTCCCGGTCCGTGCGCGGCGCCGAACTCGGCGCCGGCGGCTACCTGCTGGAGGCGTCGGTCTGCGTGGGCACCGGGCTGGCGTGCACCGCCGTGGTCGTGCGGCAGCGCGGCGCCGACCGCTCCGGGGCCGTCTTCGGCGCCGCCGTGCTGCTGGCGGTGGCGGCGAGCACGCTCTTCTACCCCGGCAGGGTCTGGCCGCTGCCGGTGGAGCCGGACTGGGCCCCCGTGCACGACGCGTGGCTGTTCTTCGCCCCTGTTCCGTTGGCGGTGCTGGTTTTCGCGAACAGGGAAAGACACCGACAGAGGAGGTGAGAAGCCGTGGACTACGTGCTCGTCGCCTGCAGGCTGTGCCTGGGCCTGGTGTTCCTGGCCTCCGTTTTCGGCAAGCTCCGGGCGCGGGAGAACTTCGCCGAGTTCGTCCGCGCGACCGGCGAGCTGGCTCCGCCGCTCCCGAAGAAGCCCGCGGCGATGGCAGTGGTCGCCGCCGAGGTCGCCGTGCCGGCGCTGCTCTGCTCGCCTTGGGCCACGACGGGTTTCCTGGTGGCGGCCGGCCTGCTGCTCGCGTTCACGATCGCGGTGGTGACGGCGATCGTGCGCGGGAGGCAGGTCCGGTGCCAGTGCTTCGGCAATTCCTCGGCACCGGTCAGCTGGTTCCAGGTGGCCAGGAACGCGCTGTTGTTCTTCGTGGCCGCGGCCGGTCTGCTCGCGGGGGTGTACGCGCCCGGCGGACCGCTGGAGATCGGTGGGGTCCTGGTCGCCCTGGCGGCCGGAGCCGTGGCGGGCTCGGTCGCCCTGCTGACCGACGAGATCGCCGTGCTGTTCGAACCCATTCGCTGAGAAGGAGCTCCGATGTCATTCATGATCGCGTTCACAGCACTCGTCGGTGTGCTGGGTGTCCTGAACCTCTTCCTGACCACCGGGGTGATCAGACGGCTGCGCGAGCGGAACGCGACGGCTCAGTCCTTCCGCCCTGAACCGCCGAAGGTGATGCTGCCCAACGGCAGCTCGATCGGGACGTTCACCGCGTCCACGGTGGACGAGGAGCAGGTGAGCGCGGCCGTATTCGAGGGCGGTCCCACGTTCGTGGGCATCTTCGCGCACGGCTGCGAGAGCTGCGACGAGCGGCTCCCGGACTTCCTGGACACCGCGAGGACCTTCCCCGGTGGCCGGGATCGGGTCTTCGCGCTGCTCATCGGTGCCACCGAGGACGTCGTCGAGAAGCGCGCCGCGTTGTCCCGGGTCGGCAGGGTCGTGCTGGAGGAGAAGCCGGGTGGGCCGGTCGCGAAGGCGTTCGGGGTCAAGGGGTACCCGGCCTTCGCGCTGGTCGACTCCCACGGGCACATCAAGAGCTCCGGCGTGCGGGTCGACCACGCCATGCCGGCCACTGCCGGGGCCTGACCGTCGTGCGGGGGGTTCGTGAAGCGCTGAGCCTGACCTGGCGCGCCGGCCGGGTCCACACCTCCGTCTTCGTCGTCCTGACGCTGGCCATCGCGATGGTGCCGGTCCTGGTCGCGTGGCTGATGAAGGTGCTCCTCGACCTGCTGACGCTGGGGAGCGCCGACTTCGGCGAGGTGCTCCGCATCGCCGTCGCGCTCGCGGTGGCGGGTCTGCTCACGGGTGTGCTGCCGAACGTGATCCAGTACGTGCACAAAGAGCTGGAACGCCGGGTGGGCGCGATCGCCCTGGACAGGTTGTTCGAGGCGGCCGACGGGTTCGTCGGCCTGGCGAGGTTCGAGGACCCGGTGTTCGTCGACCGCATCAGGCTCGCGCAGCAGCACGGTGGCGCAACGCCGGGTGTGGTCGTCACCTCGGTGCTCTCCCTGTTGAGCAACACCTTGAAGGCCCTGGGCTTCCTCGCCTCGCTGGTGCTGCTGGCGGTGTGGCTGCCGTTCGCGGTGCTGGCGTCCGCGCTGCCCGCGCTGGTCGGCGAGATCTGGCTCGCCCAGCGCCGGGCGGCGCTGCAGTGGAAGCTCGGCCCGGTCGAGCGGAGGGAATTCTTCTTCAGCGCGTTGCTGACGAACGTGCAGGCGGCCAAGGAGATCCGCCTGTTCGGCATCGGAGCCCACCTGCGCGACCGGTTGTCGTCGCAGCGACGGCGGTTCAACGGGGAAACGGCGAAGCTCGACCGCGTGCAGCTGGCCGTCCAATTCGGCGTGGGCCTGGCCACGGCGGGGTTCGCCGGCGGAGCGCTCGTGTGGTCGGTGGTCGCGGCGGCGGGTGGACGGATCACCGTGGGTGACCTGTCCCTCGTCGTGGCGTCCATCGCGGGGGTGCAGGGGGCCGCGCTCGCACTGGTTCGCGACCTGGCCGCCTCGCACAAGCAACTGCTGCTGTTCCGGCACTACTTGGAGATCGTTCGCAGCGAGGCGTACCTGCCGGTCGCCGCCGAACC
>NZ_JBHWIE010000112.1:0-21906 GCF_042732085.1 Actinosynnema sp. NPDC059797 | reverse complement strand
GCGCTCAGCTTCGACCACCGCGTGGTCGACGGCCAGCAGGGCTCGCGGTTCCTCGCCGACGTCGGCGCGCTGCTCGCCGACCCCGGCGTGGCGATGACGTACTGAGGCCGCTCGTCGGGGGCAGCTCGACCGCGGGCGGCCCCCGACGCGCGTCAGCTCACCGAGGCGGTGAGGGCCTCCATGCGCCGGGACAGGCCGGTGGTGCCCACCTGCGTCACCAGGCCGGGAGGCGCGCACCGCACGCCCTGCCAGCCGGTGTGCGCCACGTGCGCCTCGGCGCAGGTCGTGGCGGCCGGCGCGCCCAGCGCCAGCGCCTCCATCTGCCTGCTCTGCCCGGTCGTGCCGACGGTCGCGACCTGGCCGTCGGCGACGCAGACCTGGCTCAACCAGCCCACCCCGCCGAGGTGGGCCTGCGCGCAGATCCCGCCGGTGCCGGTGGAGGACACGGACAGCGCCTCGATCCGGCGGTTCTGGCCCGTGGTGCCGACCAGCGCCGCCGCGCCGTCGACCCCGCAGAACCACCCCTGCCAGCCGATGCCGGCCACGTGCGCGTTGAGGCAGACGGACTTGGCGTCGGCATTCGCTCTCAACGCGGGCGCGGCCACTCCGACGGACGGGTTGGCCGCCGAGGCGCCGCCGACGACCGCGGTGGTGGCGGGCCCGCCGGCGGCGTTGGCGGGCGAGGCTTGGACCAGCGTCGCGAGCAGGGCCGCGACCAGTGCGGCGGTTCGGTACCCGGTGCGCATGGGAACTCCCTCGGTCAAGGACATGTCGATCAACACTGGCACCCCGGGGCCGGGGCGTGCCTCGCCCGGCTGGGCACACTTCGCTGAGCCGTTCGCGGTTAATCGGTTGAAGTTCCAGTGACTGGAGAGTTCAGGGTGGTCCCCGTGGCGCACTACTCGATCGGCGACCTGGCGCGGATGACCGGCCTGTCCACGCGGACGATCCGGTTCTACTCCGACTCCGGCCTCATCCCCGTGGCGGGGAGGACGGCCGGCGGCTTCCGCACCTACGACGTCGACGGGTTGGCGCGGCTCAAGCTCGTCCGCACGCTGCGCGACCTGGGCGTGGACCTGCCCACCGCGCAGCGGGTGCTGGCGAGCGAGGTGTCCGTGGCCGAGGTGGCCCGGACGCACGCGGAAGCCATCGACGCGCAGATGCGCACGCTCCGGCTGCGCCGGGCCGTGCTGCGGGTCGTGGCGCGGAACGGGGAGGTGGAGATGGTGCACGAGTTGGCGCGGCTGTCGGAGGAGGAGCGGCAGGCGATCCTGGACGACTTCTTCGAGGAGGTGTTCGGCGGCCTGGACCTGGAGCCGGGCTTCGAGCAGGGCATGAGGTCCGTCCGGATCGAGCTGCCCGACGACCCCACGCCCGAGCAGCTGGAGGCGTGGATCGAACTGGCGAACCTGGTGCGGGACCCGGACTTCCGGGCCTCGATCCGCCGCATGTCGGTGCGCCACCAGGAGCTGAGGGCGGAGGGCGCCGACATGTCCGGCCCGGCGCCGGAGCAGCGCGAGGCGTTCCAGTACGCGATGGACCAGGCGCGCGAGGCGCTGGCCGCGGGCGTCGACCCGCGCTCCGCCGAGGGCGCCGAGGTGGTGCGCCGCGTGAACGAGCGGTGGTCCACCATCCTGGACGTCCCGATCGGCCCGGAACTCTCGCGGCGGCTGGAGGAGTTCGGCGACCCGAGGGCCGAGCGGTACTGGGCGCTGATCGCGAAGATCAACGGCTGGCCGGCGGTGCCGGACACGAGCGCCGAGCGGGACTGGCTGATCGAGGCGATGCGGTAGGTGCGGCGCAGGACGGGGTCTTCCGCGTCCCGAAGACCCCGTCCCGCTCCCAGCCCGCCCGACGACGGCCCGGGGTGATCAACTAGCGAATCGTCATGCCCGAGATGGCCCGTGACACGACCAAGCGCTGGATTTCGCTGGTCCCCTCGAAGATGGTGAAGATCTTGCGGTGGGGTGGGTCTGACCTGGGCACATGGCGTGGAATGGCTAGCTGACCTGCGCATACGTGGTCGACGTTTGTCGTCGTTGACCATCGCTCTCCAACGTCTCACGGCCTGGAGACGGCCTGGAAGTTGATCAACGTGCTGAGGGCACCACATCGGTACGCGGTCACCAATGGTGACAACACTCTTGCCGGTGTGGTGCCCTCCGCTGTGTCGGCCAGCCCTCGTTGGCCGCTGGCGCGGAGCGTCGGCGGGCGTCGATCGCCGTGCCCAGCAAGTCTGGGGCGACCCACCGCGCGATCGGCCCGAGCGATGG
The DNA here is from genome assembly GCF_042732085.1 of Actinosynnema sp. NPDC059797. Classification (NCBI taxonomy): domain Bacteria; kingdom Bacillati; phylum Actinomycetota; class Actinomycetes; order Pseudonocardiales; family Pseudonocardiaceae; genus Actinosynnema; species Actinosynnema sp. NPDC059797. The sequence goes on along the minus strand of NZ_JBHWIE010000112.1, from coordinate 19,633 downwards.
ACGCTGGTAGCCCGTGGCTCAACTCGCCGCCGGCGGTGGCGCGCTGCCTCGCACAGCTCGGGCCGCGCCGCCCGGCCGCCGGGCGTGAGCGAAGCGGGAGCCCGGCGAGCCGGGATGGATGCATCCCCGGTGCCAGCGCAACAGGCCCCGTGCGCGCCGCCGACGGCGGCGCGCCTTGATCCCGTAGAGCCAAGTTCAGCAACTACTTACAAAGATAGGCTCGATCGCACAAGAAGGGAGGGCAGCTATTCAAACAACTTGCCCTGCTCCGGATTTTCACCTTTGTAGAGCTCTACTATTTCTATATCTTCGGCATCATGGAGCCAGTAGTAGTTGCCGCTACGTTCCTGACGTCCGGTAATGCGAATCGCGTCCATGCGCCTATGTGCCTCAAGTGCCAACTCGTACTTATCGGCGGGAAGGCGCACTCGCAACTTCTTGGCGGATGTGCTCCCTCGCATTACGTTAAGAGCGACCACGCCGACGGATCCAACCTTACGAGTCAAGACCTCAACGGAACCCACAACGCTGACTTTGGAGCTTTCCGTAACTTTACCGAGTCGTTGAGCCGCCTGTTCGAGCACTTCTAGATCTGGCGGACTAAATTCAACCTCGGTTATGCCTGTTCGAATGGACTCTTCGGGCAGTAGTAGAGTATCTATATCGGTACTCCACTCAACAGCTACCGATGCACCATCGGATTGGCTGACCAGTTTCTGAACTGCGATCGCCAACTCCCGCGACACGCCATGTTCAACCGCTTCATCAAACTCTTCAATTTTATTAGACCTGCGATACGTGTCAATTGCTTCACGTGTGATCTGCAAGGCCCCGGTCATAACCTCGACGACTTCGCGGCCGGTGTGCGTACCATCTTGCCTAAAACGAGTAGCCGTCTTCTGGCTTTCCTTTTCGAAGAAGGTCTGGTCGGGAGGCGTGTAGGCAGTTACGACGTAACTGCCTACTTCGGTCTGCCCCATCAGGACCGACTGAAGGAAATCCTTGGCGATGAACCAGTTAGAGTTTCTAAAAAATGGACGCCTATCGCTCGCGGCTTTGGCGGAAGCAACAAGAGTATCATTTGCCGCCTGAATCAACTCCTGTCCTAGATCCCAGCGTATTGTTCCCATGGGAGTATCAGACGCCTTGCGGAACTTCAATTCATCGCCAGGTCGAGCGCTAACAACACGGAGAACGCGACGAGCAGGCTCAGTATGAAGTGCAGCGAGAGAAGAAACTGCATCCGTGAGAAGCTCGTCGAAGTCCGGCTTCGATGCATCGAGAGGGATTATTATCCGTGCAGACCGGTCTTCGCCGTAAGCCCAACGACTGTAGAGTCCTTCTTTCCCGCCGATTAGCCGCCAGCCAAACTTACTTAGCGCAGCACTCAACACGGACGGGGTAACCCGCCCGGATGAACCTCCTAAGCTCTCTGTATGCATTACGGCCTGCCTCCCGAGCCAATGCGCTCCATGATAGCGCATAATGCCTGATCATCAAATACCTGATCGGTGGGTACCCGCACCGTGGTCCGCTCTTTACCGGTAATTTTTTCACCGGCTAGATTTACCCAATAACAGCAATGGCGAAGTTCGAGATAGTCGCCAGAAGCGCGGATCCAGTCGTCAATTTTCTGAGGCAAAAGCATGACGACCAGTATTCGGTTAACGGTAGGCTCGAAATAGTTCAAATACTCAAGGTGCCCGTTCTTGAGAGTGAACCCGAAACTTCCCCCCTTCGGGTTGGAGGGAATAGTTTTAGTGGCTTTTAGTGCTACTTTTAGCGTGACCTCATCATCGCCACCAGTGTGAGCAGTTGATTGATGAGTTACCAGCCAGTCAAGTTTTTTATCTGGGATAGGCGTGGCGATGCTGCATCGTGCTGCGGCGGCAACTGCGTGCAAGTAACCAATCTGCAGAATTTCCATGGAAGCCGTCTCGGCTATGTCGCCACGGAGTAGCCCAACTCGCTGCCCTTTGCCTAAGGTGCTCACGCTACCCCCTTTTGCCGCGCTCGCCCCACACCATCTCCAGTCAGATTCACTCGATCGGCGCAGCCAACTGCGCTGCACTCAACGGAGTATCGCAAGATTGCCCTGTGTGTTACAGGTCCATGCGGTTGAACTGATGGCTCTAGAGCGCCTCTGTCAGCAGCGACATGCGGGTGATCACCAAGTCCGCGCTTGCAAGTGCAGTTACTTTCGACGGCTTGTTAGCGAACCCAACACAGGCAACACCAGCTTCTTGCGCTGCCTGCACGTCCGTGACAGAGTCACCTACCATTAGGGCGGATTCGGGTCCGCATCCCACAGAACCGATTGCCTTACTGATGAGGTATGGTGAAGGCTTAAGCTTTTCCGGATCACTCCCAGTGCGCCCAAATATGGCAACTAGGCCATACAGGCCGGTTCTCTTCAGGAAAACTGATACGGCATGCTCCGAATTGTTTGTAACTACCGCAACATGCTGCCTTTGACTGCGCCAACTTTCGATCAAAATCTCAGCGCCAGGAGTCGGCTCGGCGCTGGCAACCGACTTTACTTCGCAAGCACGTAGTGTTTCTTCGACAATGTCCCCCTCGTGCCGCCCAAGCGTGACAGCATGACGGAGTACCGAGAAGGGGTCGGCGCTATTTTCTACCTCTGGTGGCAAACGGATATGACCGCAACTTGCAAGAACTTCCCGAAGTTGCCCGGCAATGCGAGGGGCTGGGACCCCTGAAAATACCGAACATATTGGACCGTCAAAGTCAAGCAGCAGGACATTTTTGTCTTCCAGAAGTCGACGCAAGCCCTCGCTGGTATCTGAGAATTCTTTTCCGTCCGTCACCGATCTTGCTCCGTAGCGATAGTCTGCCACAGGCTGTTAAACCAAGTACGGGCCTGTTCGACATACTGACTGCCGGTGCTGGTGTCGTCGTCGGTGGTGCTGTGATGGAAGAGGATGGCGTCTTTGCCCATGAGGTCGTAGATGGCTTGGGGTTGGCCGTCGAGGGTGAGGACGTGTTCGCGGACTGGGTAGAAGCCGAAGAAGGCTTCGTTGTTGTTGATCAGGTAGAGCTTGAAGAGTGGGGCGGCTCGGTGGACGCGGACTTCGGCGGTGGCTTCCTTGACCAGGCCGAGGGTTGCCAGCTCGGTGACGTTGTCGACGATGGCCTGGGTGTGGCGGCGCATGATGTCGGCGGCGCGGTTGCGGAAGGCTGGGCTGTCGGCCTGGTCCTCGACGGTGCAGGGGACCGACCACGGGACGGTGGGGTCGGGGACGAGGATGCGGACGTGGATCGTCTCGGGGGTGAGGCGGCCGATGCGGATCTTGTCCAGGGGTTCCTGGATGACGCCGTGGAGGGTCTCGCCGGAAAAGCCTGAGAAGTCGATGGTGACGTGGTCGGCTTCGAAGGCTCGTTCGATGTGAGGGCGTAGTCCTACCGGGCGTTCGGTGCGCTCTCGGACGAAGACGCCGCTGCCCTGTCTGGAGACGATCAGGCCCTCGTCGCGCAGCTCGCGCAGGGCGTTCTGCACGGTCATCGGGGCTACGTCGTATTTTTTGGCTAGCTCGGCGCGTGAGGGCAGCTTGTCCCCGGCCTTGAAGACCTTCGTCAGGATGGCAGCTCGTAGGGCGTTCGCTACCTGCATATATGGCGGTCGCGGATCGTCCGGGTCTAGCGCCATCTGTAAGCCTCCTTGCTGGCCTCGCGAGTTGCTGACAAGTGCAACGCTGCGCGACCAGACTAAGACCACCTGGCTAGCCAGCCTAGGGAGCTAGCTCGCCCGTTCGGGTGACATCCGCTTGACCTGTCTAGCCAAGCTGGCTACCTTGGCTGCTTGTCTAGCTCGTATAGGCGAGCTGGCCTAGTGTCGGAGGTGGCTGGACGTGGCGGTTCCGTACGGGACGCGGTTCGAGGCGTCGTTTGACCAGGTCTTCCCCATGGGAGCGCTGATGGTTGGGGAGGTCGCGCCGGACATGGAGTACATGAGCGCGGACGACAAGGCGCGGGGTAGGCAGGCCAAGCAGAAGGTGGACGAGCGGACCGGCAAGCGCCAGTGGAAGGTCGTGGTGACCGACCCGTCCGCGGAGAAGGAGCGGGACGCGTCGGTGACGGTGACGGTCCTGGCGGACGTGCAGCCGGTGCCGCCGTCGGCTGTGTCGGTGATGCCCGGGGTTGAGGTGCGGCCGGTGGCGTTCGAGGGGCTGACGGTTGAGCCTCGGGTCATGGGGGACCGGTACAAGTACCTCGGGTTCACCATCCGGGCTACGGGGATCGTGGCACCGCAGGGTGGGGCGGTCTCCGGTCGGCGTGCGGGTGAAAAGCCCCAGGGCGAGCAGAAGGCGGCCTGAGTGGCGCGGCCGTCTCATGAGGCGGTCGCTCAGTGGAACCTCGCGTACGCGCAGCAAACCAAAGCGCTGTTCGCGGCGTCCACTGTGGATGATCCGGGCGCGGTGCTTCGGTTGGCTGACGGCTACTTGGCGGTTGCGCGGGCCTGGCGGGTCTTGGCCGCTGATCTGGGCACACCCCTGTGGGCTCGCCATGCCTGCGCTGTCGCGGTTGAGGACTTCGACCGGCGGGCGCGGATCGAGTACGCGCGGGTTGGTGCTGTTGGGGGTGGTGTCGGATGAACCACGGGAGCGGTTATTCGATTCGGCTCCGGTTCGTGGAGTTTGACAAGGCTGTGAGGCTGGCGTCTTTCCCGTCCGACTACGCGCTCGCACGGGCGATGAAGGTCAACCGTTCCACGGTGATACGAGTGAGGGCGGGTCGGATTCAACCGGGGCCGGCGTTCATCGGTGGCGCGCTGAAGGCGTTGGAACCCATGACGTTCCACGACCTGTTCGAGGTCGTCTAGCCCTCCTGCGGCGAGGGCGTCTGACTCATTGACATTCGGGACATGGCGGAGCTGTGCCCGAAGTGACATGGAGAATCGTTATGAGCAATGGTGGTCATTCACGACCGGAGCCGACCGTGCGAAGTAGGACCCTGGGTGCCGAGCTGAGGGAGGTGCGGCATTCCACGGACCTTCAGTTCGGCGCTCTGGTGGAGGCGTTGGGTGTTTCTCCCGGATGGCTGTCGAAACTGGAGACGGGAACTCGGCAGACCAGTGTGCTCAACATCGCCCGGCTGCTCGGGTTCTACCGGGTCGACACGAAGACTTTCAACCACGTCATGAGTCTGTGCCGTGACTTGGATGAAGGGGATCTGCTCTGGCGTCACGGCACGGGCGGGGTCGATGAAGTGCCCGTGTTGCTGAGGCACGAGAAGGCAGCTCGGGAGATCTTCTGCTACGACGTGGCCGGTATCCCTGCGCTCGGCCAGTCCGAAGATCACATGCGTACGGTCTTCGGCCGGAGCCCTCGACTGGGTCCTGAGAGCGTCGAGCGGTGCGTGGTCGCGCGGAAGTCGCGACAGAAGGTGCTGAGTGCGCCTGGGTTGTTGAAGTGCACGCTCGTCGTTCGGGAACTGACCTTGCGGCATCTCGGAGGTGACCGTGAGGCGGTGTGGGGTCAGTTGATGCACCTGTTCTGGCTCGGCAACACCGGGAAGGTGAACGTCCGGGTGATCGGGCGTGATGCGCCGTCTGGTCACTGGGACCAGTTCTCGTTCACGCTGATGCATTCGCCTGAGTTCCGGCCCGTGGTGCACATCGATGTCACGCCGTGCAGCCTGTTCCTGGATGATCCACGGGAAACCGGCGTATACGCGGAATCGGTCCGCTTTTTGACGGCCAATGCGATGGACGCGGAGGAGTCGCAGGCGTTCATCGGTTATCTGGCAGGTCAGGTGAGCGCATCGGCGGAGTTGCGCTGCTGAAACAGTTCGTCGCCGGTTGGCGTGAGTCGCGGGAAACAGTCCGAAAGTCTTGGCGGGCCTCGTCTGTTTCTCCGCGACTCACGTGACCGGTTCTTCCCGTACTTCTGCCCAAGGGATTCCGGTCATGTCGAGGGTATCTGTCGTCGGGGGACGCGCGTCAAGCCACGCGGTTGCCCCATCGGTGTGGAAGCTTCCCAACGGTCGCCCCTGCGGCCAATGCCGACGTTTCGGCGTCTACGCGCCTAACCAGCTCGTGTGCTGCGCGTGCCTGGGCTGGCTGCCGTTGATTTTCGCCCCGCTGGGGCGTGTGCGATGAACGGCGGGAAGTGGGTTGATCCGGCTCCGTTCGAGGGTGCTCGGCCTCGGGTGCCGTGGTGGGTGTTGGTGCCGGGCAAGGCGAAGTGGCTGGCCGCGCTGGTGGCGCTGGTGTGGGCCGTCGTCATTGGCGTCGTGCGCCTGGTGCTCGTCGTCGTGCGATACCCCGTCGCCACGCTCGTCCCGGCGTCGGCGGCCTGGTGCTGGTGGCGCTTCGGGCTCTCGCCGCTGGTGCTGGCGCTGTTGTCGCTGGTGGCGGCGCTGTTGTTGTGGTTCGGGTACGACCGGGCCTCGTTCCTGCGGTGCTGCTGGTTCCGGCTGGTCACCGAGTGGCGGCGGGCGACCGTGTACGTGCCTCGGTGGCGGTCGGTGATGCGGCTGGCGGATCTGGCCAAGCGGGAACGGTGGCGCGAGTACCGGCCTCGGCTGCGGCGGGTGCGGTCGGAGGGGTGGCGGGATCGGGTCCGGGTGCGGATGGTCCCGGCCCAGTCGCCGGAAGCCTGGGAGCTGCGGCGGGACGGCCTGGCGCACTCGTTCGGCGCGCGTTCGTGTCGGGTGCGGGTACTGCGGCCTCGGGTTCTCGAACTGGACTTCGTCCACGCTGACCCGCTGGTGCGGCCGGTGCCGGTGCCCGCGTTGGGCTCGGCTGAGCTGGATCTCAAGCGGGTGGTCGTCGGGCGGACCGAGACGGGCAAGCCATGGCGACTGCGGCTGCTCGGGTCGCAGCTCCTGGTGGTCGGCGTTCCCGGTGCCGGTAAGGGCTCGGTGCTGTGGTCGCTGGTGTGGCAACTCGCCCCGGCAGTTCGGGCGGGCCTGGTACGGCTGGTCGGGATCGACCCCAAGGGCGGGATGGAGCTGGGCCAGTGCCCCGACGCCTTTGACCGGTTGGTCTTCGGCAACGGCGCTGATGCGGTTGAGCTGCTGGAGGAAATCGCCGCTGAGGTGAAGGAGCGGGCCTCGCGGTACCGGGGCATTCGGCGGCTGTGGGCTCGGGACACCGGGGAGCCGCTGACCGTGCTCGTGGTGGACGAGCTGGCGGACGTGATCGCCTACCAGCCGGACCGGCAGCTTCGGGAGCGTGCGGCGCGGGCGGTGCAGACGATCGCTTCGCAGGGCCGTGCACCCGGTTACGTGCTCGTTGGCCTGGTCCAGGACCCGCGTAAGGAGGTTGTCGGCTTCCGGCACCTGTTCACCACGCGGGTTGCCCTGCGGCTGGACGAGCCGCAACAGGTGGACATGGTCCTTGGGGATGGTGTCCGGCAGCGCGGCGCGACGGCGCACGAGATCGCGGAGGACACGCCCGGCGTCGCCTGGGTGAAGCAGGACGGACAGCGGGAGCCCGACCGGGCACGGGCCTTCCACGTCACCGACAACGACCTTGCGGTGCTGCGGGACTACCTCCGGCCCGCTGAGGTCCGGCCGTTCCCGACCACGCCCGGCGGTGCTGAGGGGGTGGCGGCATGAGCGGTGGGACGCGGGCTGAGCGGATGCGTCAACCGATGGCGCTGGATGTGGCCAAGGCTGCCGCTGAGCAGCATGGCGTGTGCGTGCGGCCGTTCACGATGGAAGTGGAGGATCGGTCCACCTACGAAGTCCGGTACGTCGCCGTGCCGTGCGGGTCGACGATGGAGAGCGTCTGTGGGCCGTGTGCGCGTAAGGCCAAGGCGTTGCGGATGGCCCAGTGCCGCGAGGGCTGGCACCTGACCGAGGAACCCGACTTCACCCCCGACCCGCCGACCGGTGATCAGAAGGAGCTGCTGACCTTCCGGGCCGATCTGGTCAAGGCGTATCGGGAGGCGGTTGCGGCTGGTGAAGCGGGTCATGCCGATGAGCTGCGGGAGGAGATCCACTCGGTTGACGCGGAGCTGCGGCAGCTCGGCGTCCGGGGCCGCTTCCCCTCCCCCGACGCACTCGGCAAGCGGCCAGTGAAGCGGTCGACCAAGCGCCGCCAGGACGCCCCAGACCTGCCTCGGCGGCGGGTGGAGAAGCGCACGGTTGGGCGGGAGTACGCGGGTGGGTTCCGACCCTCGATGTTCGTCACGCTGACCCTGGACAGCTACGGGCGGGTGCGCGACGACGGCACGCCCGTCGATCCGGACAGCTACGACTACCGGCGGGCGGCTCGGGACGCGGTGCACTTCGCCTCCCTGGTCGACCGCTGGTGGCAGAACCTCCGGCGGGTCGTCGGGTGGGAGGTGCAGTACTTCGCCACCGTCGAACCGCAGAGGCGAGCGGCGCCGCACCTGCACGCGGCAATCCGCGGTTCCATCCCGCACGAGACCATCCGCCAGGTCGCCGCGGCGACCTATCACCAGGTGTGGTGGCCTCGGCACAACGAACGCGTCTACTCCGGTGACCACCTGCCGGTCTGGGACGCGCGGGCTGAAGCGTTCGTCGACCCCGACACCCGGCGGCCGTTGACGATCTGGGCGGACGCGGTTGAGGCCGTGGACGAGCCGGCGCACGTGGTGACCTTCGGCCGCCAGGTCCACTCCAAGGGCATCCTCGGCGGCTCCCAGGAAGCCGGACGCCACATCGGCTACCTGACCAAGTACCTCACCAAGTCCATCGGTGAGGTGGTCGAGCAGCGCACCGAGCGACAGCGGCGGCACGCGGACCGCCTGGCGGACGAGCTGGCCGTCACCCCGTGCTCGGACCGCTGCCCGGTGTGGCTGCTCTACGGCGTCCAACCACGCGGAGCAGGCTCACGCACCACCCCCGGCCACTGCAAGGGCCGCGCCCACCGCCGCACCACCCTCGGCCTGCCCGGCCGGCGCGTCCTGGTCTCCCGCAAGTGGTCAGGCAAGACCCTGACCGACCACCGGGCGGACCGGAAGCGCTTCGTCCTGGAAGCACTCAAGGCGGTCGGCATCGAGAAGCCCGAACCGGACACCTCCCAGCTCGTCTGGCACAAGGTCCGCCCCGGCGACCCCAACGTGCCACCACGGGCGCACCTGCTCATGCACGCCATAGCCCAGCGCGTGACCTGGAAAGCCGAGTACGACCGCGCCCTCCTGGCGGCCACCGGCTCACCCCCGGATCTTTCGGCAGTTCCACAAGCGGCCTGAGACGGGGAGAGGGACGGCAATGAGGGGGAACGAGTTCGACCGGCTGTGGAGCGTTGACGACCTCTCCGCCTACCTCGGCGTGCCGGTCCACACCATCCGTGGCTGGCGCACCAAGAACTACGGGCCACCGGCCCGCAAGGTCGGCAAGCACCTCCGGTGGGACCCGACCGAAGTCCGCGACTGGTTCAACAACCTCGACCAGCACGCAGCCTGAAGAACCCCGGCAATTCGATACACAGGAGAGGACTGTCCATGGGACACGTGCAAGACCGCTGGTGGAAGGAGGTCAAGGACCCGGTGACGGAGCAGGTCACCAGGGTCAAGACCTCCCTGTACGGCGTCGGCCTCCGGTACAAGGTGCGCTACCTCGACCCCAACGGCGTCGAGCGGTCCAGGAGCTTCCCGGACCGGCAGAAGAAGAAGGCCGAGGACTTCCTCATCGAAATGGAGTCCGACAAGCGCGAGGGGAAGTACATCGACCCCAACGCGGGCAAGATCCTGTTCAAGGAGCAGGCCGAGAGCTGGCTCAAGGGCTACTCGGCGGACGCGGGCACCCGGCAGACGATCAGGAGCCGGCTCCGGAGCCAGGTCTACCCGTACTTCGGTCATCACCAGGTCGGCGCGATCACGCCCCAACTCATCCGCGACTGGTTGGGCGAGCTGCACGAGAAGGGTCTCGGCCCGACCTACCAGGCGGTGCTGTTCGAGACGCTGTCGTCGATCATGAATTCGGCCGTCGACGACAAGCGCATCCACGCCAACCCCTGCAAGGTCAGGAGCATCAAGCGGCCCCAGCGGTCACCGCGCAAGGTCGTCCCCTGGCCCGCGTCACGCCTGCACAAGCTCCGGATGGCGCTGGACGCGCGCTTCAAGATCGTGGCCCAGCTCGGCGCGGGGTGCGGTCTGCGGCAAGGGGAGATCCTGGCGTTCTCCCCGGACGACATCGACCGGGAAGCCCTGGTGATCAACGTCCAGCGTCAGGTCAGGCTGATCGACCGCACGCTGGTGTTCTCGCTGCCCAAGCGGAACAAGGAGCGCCAGGTGCCGCTGTCCGAGACCGTCTTGACGGCGATCGCCGCCTACGTGGAGCTGTTCCCGCCCATGCCCGTGACCCTGCCGTGGGACAACCCCAAAGGCGACCCGGTGACGGTGAACCTGCTCATGACCCGCGAGGACGGCAGGCCGCACAACGGCGACCTGTTCAACAAGCTCGTCTGGGTGCCCGCCTTCAAGCGGGCGGGCCTGACCTACGCCAAGCGCCAGGACGGGATGCACGCCATGCGGCACCTGTACGCCTCGGTCCTCCTGGCCCAGGGCGTCTCCATCAAGGAGCTGGCGGAGTACCTGGGCCACGCGGACCCGGGGTTCACGCTCCGTACTTACACGCACCTGCTGCCGTCCAGTCACCAGCGCGTCCGGAAAGCGGTGGACGGGGTCTTCCGCGTCCCGAAGACCCCGTCCCGCTCCCAGACGGCCTGACGACGGCCTGGGGTGATCAACTAGCGAATCGTCATGCCCGAGATAGCCCGTGACACGACCAAACGCTGGATTTCGCTCGTCCCCTCGAAGATGGTGAAGATCTTCGCGTCCCGGTGCATCCGCTCCACCGGGTGCTCCCGCGTGTACCCCGCCCCGCCCAGGATGTGGATCGCCCGCTCCGTCGCCCACACCGAGACCTCGCCGGCCTTCAGCTTGGACATCGACCCCTCACCCGCGGTGAACGGCACGTTGTTGCGGCCCATCCACGCCGCCCGCCACACGAGCAGCCGCGCGGCGTCGATCTCCATCCTCATGTTCGCCAGGTCGAAGGCGATCGACTGGTTCTCGATGATCTTCCGCCCGAACGCCTCGCGGTCCTTCGCGTACTCCAGCGCGTACTCGTAGGCCGCCCGCGCCACGCCGACCGCCATCGCGCCGACCGTGGGCCGCGTGGTCTCGAACGTCGCCATCGCCGCCTGGCCGCCGGCCTTCTGGCCCTCCCGCGCCCGCGCCAGCCGCGCGTCCAGCCGCTCCTTGCCGCCCAGCAGGCAGCGGCCCGGCACGCGCACGTCGTCGAAGAACACGTCCGCCGTGTGGGAGGCGCGCATCCCGTGCTTCTTGATCTTGCCCGGCGAGGACAGCCCCGGCGTGCCCGGCGGCACGACGAAACCGGCCTGCCCGCGCGCGCCGAGCGCCGGGTCCACCACGGCCGTCACCACGTGGACGTTGGCGATGCCGCCGTTGGTCGCCCACGCCTTCTGGCCGTTGATCACCCACTCGTCCGTCTTCTCGTCGTACACCGCCCGCGTCCGGTAGCCCGCCACGTCGGAGCCCGCCTGCGGCTCGGACGCGCAGAACGCCGCCACCTTCGGGTCGTCCTCCGTGCCGAAGCACTCCGGCACCCACTCGGCGAGCTGCTCGGGCTCGCCGGACGCGAAGATGCCCGCCGCCGCGAGGCCCGTGCCCATCAGCGCCAGGGCGATGCCCGCGTCACCCCAGAACAGCTCCTCGGTGGCGATCGGCAGCGACAGCCCGATCGGGTCGGCGAACCACGTGGCCAGCGCCTCGAACCCGTACAGGCCGATCTTGGCGGCCTCCTGGATCACCGGCCACGGCGTCTCCTCGCGCTCGTCCCACTCGGAGGCCGCCGGTCGGATCACGTCCTTGGCGAAACCGTGCACCCAGTCGCGCAGGTCGACCTGGTCCTCGTTCAGCTCAAGCGAAAAACCGCCCATGGTCCCCTCACGCCTTCGGGATGTTGAACAGGCTCATGAAACCGGCCGCGAAGCCCAGGTCGCCCTTGACCTTCAGCTTGCCGGTCATGAACAGCACCGGGGCCGACGCGTTGCCGGTCGCGAGCTTCAGGAACTCCACCGGTCCCAACGTCACCGAGGCCCTGGGGTCACGGGTCGCGGACTTGTTGATCACGCACGTGGCGTTCTCGATGATCACCTCGTACAGGTCCTCCGGGGAGGCGCCGGTGAGGTGGAAGTGCACCACGGCGCGCGTGGCGCCGGCCCGGTCGCCGCGGAAGTGGACCTCCATGCGCCGGAAGACCTCGTCGAGCACGCGCGTGCGCAGGCCGGGTCGCGACGTGACCGCCTCGACCTGCTCCTTGGACGCGCGGGAGATGATGCGGGCGAAGTTCTGCGGGTCCATCTTCGCCAGGTCCAGGTCGGCGCCGCCGTCGGCCAGCGCGCCGAGCGCGTCCAGCAGGTCGGCGAACTCGTCGCGACCCAGTTTCTTGGGGTCGATGCCCCGCGCGATGACGTCGATGTCGACGTCCTTGAGCGCCGGGTCGGCCGGGTCGACCTGCCTGAGCGTTGAGATCAGCTCCTGCGGGCCGAGCTTCGCGATCGCCTCGGTGGAGAGGTCGATGGTCATGAGTGGCACCTCCGCTACCTACTAAGCGGTAAGCCTACTGGCGAGTAGGTAAGGGGGCAAGCACTTCGGAGTAACCTTGCCGCAGTCTTCAGGGGGTGTGATGCACGCTGAGCAACCGGTACGCACCGGCCGGGCGAAGAGGCTGCCGCGCGCGGTGCGCGAACGGCAGATCCTGGACGCCGCCGTGGACGTCTTCTCGCGCCTGGGTTTCCACGCCGCGTCCATGGACGAGATCTCCGAGGTCGCGGGCATCTCCAAACCCATGCTCTACGCGTACCTGGGCTCGAAGGAAGAGCTGTTCGCCACGTGCATCCGCCGCGAGGCCACCCGCATGATGGAGGCCATCGCCAACGGCGTCGAGGCCGAGGCGCCGCCGGACGTGCAGCTGTGGAGCGGGCTGCGCGCGTTCTTCGGCTTCGTCGGCGAGAACCGCGCGAGCTGGCAGGTCCTGCACCGGCAGGCGTCCTCGCAGGGCGGTCCGTTCGCCGAGGAGCTGGCCGACATGCGCGGGCGGGCGATCAGCCTGGTGGCCGCGCTGCTGGTGCACTCCGCCGACTTCGCGAACGTGCCGCGGGCGGGCGACAAGGAGGCCGAGTCGCTGGCCGCGGCGCTGGTGGGCGCGGGCGAGTCGCTGGCCGACTGGTGGCTCGACAACCCCGATGAGCCGGCCGGCGTCGTCGCCGCCCGGCTCATGAACCTGGTCTGGATGGGCTTCGGGGACCTCGTGGCGGGCGACGTGTGGCACCCGCCGTCGCGGAGGACGCCGGCCGGTTAGGCCGGGGCCTCCCGGTTAGGCCAGGGCCTTCTTCAGCACCGCGACGGCCTGCGCGATGGCGGCCTCGGCGGCGTGGGTCTCGCGCAGGGCGTTGAGCATCACGAAGTCGTGGATCACGCCCTGGTAGCGGACCGCGGTCACCGGCACGCCGGCCTCGCGCAGCTTGTCGGCGTAGGCCTCGCCCTCGTCGCGCAGCACGTCCGCCTCGGCGGTGATCACCAGCGCGGGCGGCAGGTCGCGCAGCTCCTCGGTGGTGGCCCGCAGCGGTGAGGCGGTGATCCGCGCCCGCTCCTCCTCCGAGGTCGTGTACTGGTCCCAGAACCACTGCATGGCGTCGCGGCGCAGGAAGTAGCCCTCGGCGAACTCGTGGTACGACGGCGTGTCGAAGGCCGCGTCGGTCACCGGGTAGAACAGCACCTGCTGCGCGAAGCGCACGTCGCCGCGCTCCTTGGCCAGCAGGGTCAGCGCGATCGACATGTTCCCGCCGACCGAGTCGCCCGCCACCGCGAGCCGCGAGCCGTCGAGGCCCTTCGCGGCGCCCTCGGTGGTGATCCACCGCGCCACCGCGTAGCTCTCCTCGACCGCGGTCGGGTACTTGGCCTCCGGCGAGAGGCTGTAGTCCGGGAACACCACGGCCGCGCCGGTGCCGACGGCCAGCTCGCGGACCAGGCGGTCGTGCGTGTGGGCGTTGCCGAACACCCAGCCCGCGCCGTGGACGTAGAGGATCACGGGCAGCGCGCCGGTCGCGCCGAGCGGGCGCACGATCCGGACGGGCACCTCGCCGACGGTCACCTGCTCCTCGTCGACCTCGGGCTTGAAGACCTCGCCCGACTGCACCTCGTCCACGGCCTTGCGGCCGTCGACCGGCCCCAGGTCGAACAGGTACGGCGGGTTGGCGGTCGCGGCGGCGAACGCGGCGGCGGCGGGCTCCAGGACGGTCATCTCCGGCTCCTTCTGCTTCGTTCCGGGCTGACGTCCAGAACCATAGTCCGCGATTAGATTGTGCACAATCTAAATGGGCACGGGTGTATCGTGGGCCTGCTCACAGGGGAACCGGAGGAGGAACGCCGTGCGGGACTTCAGCCTGGAGCTGGACGACCAGCTCTGCTTCGCGCTCTACGCCGCCTCGCGGGCGGTCACCGCGCGGTACCGGCCGCTGCTGGACGACCTCGGCCTGACCTACCCGCAGTACCTGGTGATGCTGGTGCTGTGGGAGCGCGGCTCGGTCCCGGTCAAGGACCTCGGCGCCGCGCTCCAGCTCGACTACGGCACGCTCTCGCCGCTGCTCAAGCGCCTGGAGGCCAACGGCCTGGTGCGGCGCGAGCGCCGCGCCGACGACGAGCGGTCGGTGCGCGTCGTGCTCACCGGGCAGGGCGAGGAGCTGCGCGAGCGCGCCCGGGACGTGCCGCCCGCGATGGGCGCGGCCATGGACCTCGACCCCGAGCGGACCGCCCGGCTCCGCGACCTGCTGCGCACCCTGGTGGCCAACGTCAGCCGCTGATCACCCCGTGATCACGCCCTCCAGGTGCGGCCGGTCCGACCACAGCGCGAACCGCCAACCGTCGCCGGTCGGCCCGGTCGAGAAGCCCACCCGGCCGGGCAGCCCGATCGGGGCCTTGAACCGCACGTCCACCTCGAACGCGTCCGGCAGCCGCCCCTCGAACGCCGCCACGCACCGGGCCTTCGACCACATCCCGTGCGCGATGGCCCGGGGGAAGCCGAACGCCCTGGCGGTGAGCGCGTGCAGGTGGATGGGGTTGCGGTCGCCCGACGCGGCGGCGTAGCGCCGCCCGGTGTCGGCCGGCACCCGCCACACCGCCGTGGGTTCCGGCGCGGCGGCGCGCTCCCCGTCACCGCGCTCTCCCTCGGGGCGTTCCCCGTCGCTGCGTTCCCCCTCGCCGCGTTCCCCCTCGCCGCGTTCCCCCTCGCCGCGCTCCCCCGAGGAGGCGCCACCGCCGCGCCGCAGGTAGGTCGACACGTCGACCCACACCTCCTCGCCGTCCGCGGACGCCGTGGTCACCACGTCGAACTGCCGCCCGCGCTCGTGCGGCCGCAGGTCCGCCAGCTCGACGCGCAGCGACAGCGGCTCGCCCACCAGCAGCGGCCGGGTCCGCCTGATCCGGTTGGCGACGTGCACCAGGCCGGGCAGCGGGAAGGGGAACCCGGGCCCGGTCATCAGCCGGACCTGGAGCGGGAACCCGAGCACGTGCGGGTAGGTGACGGGCAGCTCGTCGCGCACGCCGAACCCGCACACCCGGTTGTAGCGGGCCAGGTGCCAGGGGTCGACGACCACCTCGGCGTCCAGCGAGGCGTCGGGCAGCTCGGAGCCGCGCCGGGTGAACCCGGTCAGCGCCGCCTTCGCGTACAGCAGGGTCAGGTTCGCCATCACGCCCCCAGCAGGCTCTGCCCGCACACCCGCACGACGTTGCCGTTCACGCCGGACGACGCGGGGTGCGCGAACCACGCGACGGCCTCGGCCACGTCGACCGGCAGCCCGCCCTGCGACAGGCTGTTCATGCGCCGCCCCGCCTCGCGGATGAGCAGCGGCACCGCGGCGGTCATCTTCGTCTCGATGAACCCGGGCGCGACCGCGTTGACCGTGGCGCGGCCCGCGACCTCGGCGGAGAGGGCGTCGACCATGCCGATCACGCCCGCCTTGGTGGTGGCGTAGTTGGTCTGGCCGACGTTGCCCGCGATGCCCGCGATGGAGGACACGCCGACGACCCGGCCGTTGGGCCGCAGCGCGTCGGCGGCGAGCAGCGCCTCGTTCACCCGGACCTGCGACGCGAGGTTGACCGCGACCACCGCGTCCCAGCGGGCCGCGTCCATCCGGCCGAGCGTCCTGTCCCGGGTGATGCCCGCGTTGTGCACCACGACGTCCACGCCGCCGTGCCGCTGCGAGAGGTGCCCGACGAGCCGGGCGGGCGCGTCGGCGGCGGTGATGTCGAGCTGGAGCGACGACCCGCCGACCCGGTTGGCCACCTTCGACAGCTCCTCGCCCTGCGCGGGCACGTCCAGGCACACCACGTGCGCGCCGTCGCGCCCCAGCACCTCGGCGATCGCCGCGCCGATGCCGCGCGCCGCGCCGGTGACCAGCGCGACCCGGCCGGCCAGCGGGCGCTCCCAGTCCTCCGGCGCCTCGACCCGCGCCGGCCCGACCCGGATCACCTGGCCCGACACGTACGCCGACCGCCCGGACAGCAGGAACCGCAGGGTCGACTCGACCGCGTCCTCGGCGCCGGGCGCCACCAGCACGAGCTGCGCGGTGCCGCCGCGCTTCAGCTCCTTGCCGACCGACCGGGTGAACCCCTCCAGGGCGCGCTGCGCGATTCGCGACCCGGCCAGCTCGGGCGGCGTGCCCAGGACGACTACCCGCCCGGACGGGCCGAGCGACCTGATCACGGGGTGGAAGAACTCGTGCAGCTCGCGCAGCCGCTCGACCGAGTCGATGCCGGAGGCGTCGAACACGAGCGCGGCGTACCGGCCCGCGTCGGTCGCCACCTCCGCGCCCATCGACTTCAGCGCGGCGCGGACGGGTTCGACGAGCCGCCCGCCGCCGCCGAGCAGCACGGGACCGTCGAGCGGGGGTTGGCCGGGGGCGTGGCGGCGCAGCGGGTGCGGGTGGGGCAGGCCCAGCCTGCCCACGACGAACCGACCGAACCCGGAGTTGGCGAACGACTGGTACCGATCCATGCCGACATTCCACTCCCTACTCGTTGGTAAGTCTACTTGCCAGTAGGTAACATTGCCCTCGGCACCCGCTCACCCACCCGGAGGACGACATGGCGCGCGTAGCGATCCTCGGCGGCAACCGCACCCCCTTCGCCCGCTCCAACGGCCCCTACGCCGCGGCGTCCAACCAGGACATGCTGACCGCCGCCCTCGACGGCCTGGTCAGCCGCTTCGGCCTGCGGGGCGAGCGGCTCGGCGAGGTCGTCGCGGGCGCGGTGCTCAAGCACAGCCGCGACTTCAACCTGGTCCGCGAGGCCGTGCTGGGCAGCGGGCTGTCCGCCGACACCCCCGCCCACGACGTGCAGCAGGCGTGCGGCACCGGCCTCCAGGCGGTGATCGCGGTCGCCAACAAGATCGCGCTCGGGCACGTCGAGGTCGGCATCGCGGGCGGCGTGGACACCACCAGCGACGCGCCGATCGCGGTGAACGAGGACCTGCGCGCGACGCTGCTGGAGTTCAACCGGGCGCGCACCGCGGGCGCCCGCCTCAAGGCCGCCCTCAAGCTGCGCCCGCGGCACGTCGTGCCCGAGATCCCCCGCAACGGCGAACCTCGCACCGGCCTGTCGATGGGCGAGCACGCCGCCATCACCGCGCGCGAATGGGGGATCACCCGAGAGGAGCAGGACGAGCTGGCCGCGGCCAGCCACCGCAACCTCGCCGCCGCCTACGACCGCGGGTTCTTCGACGACCTGGTCACCCCGTTCCTGGGCCTGACCCGCGACCAGAACCTGCGGCCGGACTCCACCGCGGAGAAGCTGGCGCGGCTCAAGCCGGTGTTCGGCCGCGGCGAGGGCGCCACGATGACCGCGGGCAACTCCACGCCGCTCACCGACGGCGCGTCCGCGGTGCTGCTGGCCTCCGAGGGGTGGGCCGCGGCCCGGCGGCTGCCCGTGCTGGCCTATTTGACGTTCAGCGAGACGGCCGCCGTCGACTACGTGCACGGTGGGGAGGGCCTGCTCATGGCGCCCGCCTACGCCGTGCCGCGGATGCTCGACCGCGCCGGCCTCACCCTCCAGGACTTCGACTTCTACGAGGTCCACGAGGCGTTCGCGTCCCAGGTGCTGGCCACGCTCAAGGCGTGGGAGGACGCGGACTTCTGCAAGGGGAGGCTGGGCCTGGACGCGCCGCTGGGCGCGATCGACCGGTCGAAGCTCAACGTCAACGGCTCGTCGCTGGCCGCCGGGCACCCGTTCGCCGCGACCGGCGGGCGGATCGTGGCCACGCTGGCCAAGCTCCTGGCCGAGCGCGGCAGCGGTCGCGGGCTCATCTCGATCTGTGCGGCGGGTGGTCAAGGCGTTACGGCGATCGTGGAGCGATAACCCGGACGTTACGCCAAAAGAGTGGTCCAGGTAACACGGAGCGTTCTTCGTTCGCTGGAGAGACATGGACCACTCACGGCTCTTCGCCGCAGTCGTGCTCGTGGCGGCAACCTGTGCTGCCTGCGGGGAGGGCGCCGGCGACGCCACGACCGTTCGCATCGGGGTGACCGCGTCGGCCAACGAGCCGCGGGTCGAGCTGACCAGGACCGTCGCCGAGAGGCTGACGACCGCGTTCGAGGACGGGCGGACCCGCCTCGTCGTCTACCTCGCCGGCGAGGCGACGGGCTCCGCCCACTCCGACGAGGTCGTCTCCGCCGACTCCGACGACGGCCTCGACGCGGCCGACCGCGTGGTGCGGCTCAACGGGCAGCTCGCCCAGCTCGGCGCCACCGGCTCGGACCTGGACCCGCTGTCCGTGCTGGCCGACATGGCCGCCGCGGAGGGCCCCGCCCTGCTCGTGCTGCACAGCAGCGGCCTCCAGACCACCGACCCGCTCGACCTGACCAGGCTCGGCCTCGATCTCGACGTGGACGCGCTGGTCCGGGCCGTGCCCGACGACGCGCTGCCGGACCTGGCGGGCAAGGAGGTCGTGTTCTCCGGCCTCGGCCAGGTCGACGGCGCGCAGCAGCCGCTGCCGCCGGGCGCGCAGGCGGCGCTGGTGCGGCTGTGGCTGGGCATCTGCGAGCGGTTCGGCGCGGCGAGCTGCGCGCACGACCCGGACCCGGTGCCCCCGGGCGGACCGGTGTCGCGGACCGGGGTGCCCGCCGTCGTCATCGGGGAGGTGCGGCACCAGGACGCGCTGGTGCACGTGCCCTCGTCGGTGCTGTTCGAGGCGGGCGGGACCGAGCTGGCGCCGGGAGCGCGCGACGTGCTGCGGGAGGTGGCCGAGAGGTTCGACGGCCGCACCACCGCGCGGGTCATCGTCCGCACGGCCAGCGGGGAGTCGGCCGAGGCCGCGCTCGACCTGACCAAGCGGCGCGGCGAGCGCGTGGCGGCCGAGCTGGTGGACCTCGGGGTGAGCCGGTCGGCGCTGACCGAGGTCGTCGGGGCGGGCTTCGGCGCGCCGCTGGCCGTCGACCTCGACTCCGCGGGCGACCTCGTCCCGGAGGCGGCGGCGCGCAACCGGTCCGTGGTGGTGGAGCTGGCGCAGCCGGGGACCAGCGGCTAGGTCGTGTTTCAGATGTGGCGTAGCCAGATGTTGATGGCGGCGATGTCGATGGTGGCCTGGTAGCGGACGGCGAGCTTGTCGTAGCGGGTGG
>NZ_JBHWIE010000111.1:0-21920 GCF_042732085.1 Actinosynnema sp. NPDC059797 | reverse complement strand
TCCCGGGGGCCGACCGGCTCCTGGCCGCGCGGGGGGGGGCGGGGCCCGGGCGGGGGCCCCGCCCCCCACCCGGCTCGGCTGAGCTGGGGAGAACACGCCCTGGTGGCTCCGGCGCACCGTCGGCTACAGTGCCAATATGCAATATATTAGTCGGGCGCTATTCCGCGACCAGGCGCTGACCGCGATCCGCGAGGCGATCCTGGGCGGCGACCTCGCGCCCGGCGAGCCGATCAAGGACGTCGAGCTGGCCGAGCGGCTGGGCCTGTCGCGCACCCCCGTGCGCGAGGCGCTGGCCCGGCTCACCGACGAGGGCCTGGTCGAGACCAAGCCGCACAGCTACACCCGCGTCACGCCGCTGGACACCGCCGCCGTCCGGGACGCGCACGTGCTGATCCAGACCGTGCACGCCCTGGCCGCGCGGTTGGCCGTGCCGTTGTTGGTGCCCGCCGACCTGGACGCCATGCGCGAGGCGAACGCGGCTTTCGCGCAGGCGCTGGCCGGCGGGGACGTGCCCGCCGCGCTGGCCGCCGACGACGCGTTCCACGCGGTGGCGGTGCGGCGCAGCGCGAACTTCGCCGTGATCGCCACCATCGAGCGCTACACCCCGCTGATCCGCCGCCTGGAGCGCCTGCGCTTCGCCGCGCCGGTGGGCCGCCACTCGGTGGCGATGCACGAAGAGATCATCGCCGCGTGCGCGGCGGCCGACGCCGACCTGGCGGCCCGGCTCGTCGAGCGCAACTGGGCGACGCTGGCCGACCTGCTGGAGGAGAACCGACGTGGCACTGGCTGACTTCCCCCGATTCCCGCTGCTGTTCGGCCCGTCGCCGGTGCACCCGCTGGAGCGCCTGAGCGGGCACCTCGGCGGCGCGCGCGTGTGGGCCAAGCGCGAGGACTGCAACTCCGGGCTGGCCTATGGCGGCAACAAGACCCGCAAGCTGGAGTACCTGGTCGCCGACGCCCTGGCGCAGGGCTGCGACACCCTGGTCTCCATCGGCGGCGTGCAGTCCAACCACACCCGGCAGGTCGCCGCGGCCGCCGCGCGCGCCGGGCTGGGGTGCGTGCTGGTGCAGGAGAGCTGGGTGGACTGGCCGGACGCGGTGTACGACCGGGTGGGCAACATCCTGCTGAGCCGCCTGATGGGCGCCGAGGTGCGGCTGGTGGAGGCGGGCTTCGGCATCGGCGTGAAACCCGCGTGGGAGCAGGCGGTCGAGGACGTCCGCGCGGCGGGCGGCAAGCCGTACGCCATCCCGGCGGGCGCGTCGGACCACCCCCTGGGCGGCCTGGGCTTCGCCGGCTGGGCGGCCGAGGTCGAGCGGCAGGAGGCCGAGCTGGGCGTCCGGTTCGACACGGTCGTGGTGTGCTCGGTGACCGGCAGCACGCAGGCCGGGATGGTCGCGGGCTTCGCGGGCAGCGGTCGGCGGGTGCTGGGGATCGACGCCTCGGCCAAGCCGGGCGAGACGCGTGCCCAGGTGCTGCGGATCGCGCAGCGGACGGCCGGGCTGCTGGGCGTCGAGGTGGGCGACGCGGACGTGGAGCTGGACGACCGCTTCCACGAGGGCGTCTACGGCGTGCCCGGCGACGCCACGCTGGAGGCGATGAGGCTCGGCGCACGTCTGGAGGGCATGATCACCGACCCGGTGTACGAGGGGAAGTCGTTGGCGGGCCTGGTGGAACTGGTGTCCACGGGCGAGATCCCGCGCGACTCCAACGTCCTCTACGCGCACCTGGGCGGCCAGCCCGCGCTCAACGCGTACAGCGCCCTGTTCCGCTGAGGGCCGGACTGCCACTGCTGACAAATCCGCGACCGGTGCTTTGCGCGGAGTCACGAAGACCGCCGCGCAGCGGACCTCGAAGGATGGTCCTCACGTCCGTGCGACAGTGAGGAGCGAGCGATGCCGGTACGCCTGGGAGCGAGCAGGGTCAGGACCGAGGCGGGCATCGCGGCGGACGTCGCGGCGGTGCGGGCGGGCAGGCGCTGGGCGCACCGCACCGGGTTCCTGGGCGTGGCGCTGCTGACGGCGGCGGCGCTGCTGTCGCCCGTCGTGGCGAAGGCGGACACCGGTGTCGCCGGTGTCGCGGACACCGGCTTCACGGCCGCCGGAGGCACGCCCCCCAGCTCCTGAGCGCCTAGGTCACCTGAGCGCCTGGGGCACCTGAGCCGCTGATCACCAACGGACCGCCGCGGGCAGCCGCGGGCCCCACCCTCGCGCCGGGTGGGTCCCGCGGTCCCGTGGCTTTTCGTGTGCCCGTCGGTTCGCGCGCCTGCCGGCGCCGCGTGTCCGCCGGTCTCGTGCGCCCCCGGATCCCGCGCGTCCGCCGGTGCCGCGCCGGAATCGCTAGGCCCGCAACCGCAAGCCCTTCGGCGTCGCGCGGAACCCCGCCTCCTGGAGCACGCCCGCGAGCCTCGAACCCAGCGCCACCTCCCCGTCCGCCCGCTGCACCGCCAACTGCCCCAGCCAACCGTCGCGGACCGCGCGGCCCAGTGCCTGCGCGGCGGCCCGCAGCGGCGCCTCCTCCTCGGTGAACGACAGCAGCGACCGGCCGCCCCGCTCCACGTACAGCACGGCCACCCCGTCCACCAGCACGACCAGCGCCCCGGCCTTCCGACCCGGCCGGTGCCTGCCCTCGCCCAGCGGCTCCGGCCAGTCGAGGGCCGCGCCGTAGGGCTGAGCCGGGTCGGCGGCCGCCAGCACCACGGCCTCGGGCGCGCCCGCGTGGTCCTGGCCCACCGGCCGGGACAGGGTGCGCAGGCGGTCCACCGCGCCCCGGGCGGCGAACTGCGCCGCGCCCAACCCCTCGACCACGTACCCGCGCACCACCTGCCCGGACTCCTCCATCGCCCGCAGCACCCGGTACACCGCGCTGAAACCGCCGGTCACGCGTTCGGTGTCCAGCGCGCCCCTGGTCAGCACGCCGTGCCGCTCCAGGAACGCCTCGGCCCGCGCGTGCGCCCGGCGCGTCGGGTCGGCCGCGGGCACGACGGCCAGGGACCAGCGGCCCGCGACCGTCGGCGGCCCGGTGCGGCTGGGCACGTCGGGGCGGCCCGCGCGCATCCGGGCGTACCGGCCGCGCGGCGCGGACCGGCGGGGTTTGTGCGCCGTGCCGCCGCCCGCGACGAGCGCCCGCAGCGGTGCCAGCGTGTCGTTGGTGACCACGCCCGCCCACACCAGGTCCCACAGCGCGCCGACCACCTCGCCGTCCGTCGTGGGCCCCTGGAGCGAGACCCGGTCGACGACCTGCCGGAAGAACAGCGCGCCGCCCGCCAGCGACTCGACCACGGCCCGGTGCAGCGGCGAGTCCGGCGCGGCCTCCGGCACCAGGTCCGGCAGCAGCAGGTCGGCCACGTCGGTCGGGGCCAAGGCGATCCAGCCGTCGCCGCCCGCCAGGGAGCCGCAACCGGTCCAGGTCACCTCGCCGGACGCGGTCAGCTCGTCCAGCAGCGCCGGGCCGTAGCCGGGCAGCCGCGCGGGCAGCAGCAGCGACTCCACCGCGCTCGCGGGCAGCGGCGCGCCGGCGAGCTGCTCGACCACCGAGTACACGTCGTCCACGGTCGGCGCGGCGCGCAGCCGCCTGCCGATGCCGTGCCAGCCGGGCAGGAAGCGGCCCAGCGCCGCGGGCTCCACCGGCTCGACCTCGGCGCGCAGCCGCGCCAGCGACGCCCGCCGCAGCCGCCGCAGCACCTCGGCGTCGCAGTACTCGGTGTGCCCGCCGCCGGGCCCCGGGTTCAGCGCCAGCGGCCGCAGTTCGCCGCGCACCAGCCTGCCGGTGCCGGCCATCCGCTCCAGCACGGCCGTGACCACCGCGACGCCCAGGCCGAACCGCTCCGCCGCCTGCGCGGCCGGGAACGGGCCGCGGGTGCGCGCGTACCGGGACAGCAGGTCGCCCAGCGGGTCGGCCACCGGCTCGGTGAACACCTCGGGCACGCCGACCGGCAGCGCCACGCCCAGCGCGTCCCGCACCCGGCCCGCGTCCTCGATGGCGATCACCCGGTCCGCGCCCGCGATCCGCACCCGGATCGCCCGCCGCTGCGCCACCAGCTCGGCCAGCCACTCCGGCCGCACGCCCCGCTCCGCCGCCTCGGCCTCGGACAGGTCGCCCAGGAACCGCAGCAGGTCGGCCGCGCCCTCGACGTCGCGCGCGTGCCGGTCCGGCGCGAGCCGCTGGAGGTTGCGCTCGACCTCCTCGACCACCTCGGGGTCGAGCAGCTCGCGGATCGCCTCCGAGCCGAGCAGCTCGGCCAGCAGCGCCGAGTCCAGCGACAGCGCCGCCGCCCGCCGCTCGGCCAGCGGCGCGTCCGCCTCGTACAGGAACATGCCGACGTACCCGAACAGCAGGCTCCGCGCGAACGGCGACGGCGACGGCGTCTCCACCTCCACCACCCGCACGCGCCGCGCCCGCACGTCGGTCATCAGCTCGCGCAGGCCCGGCACGTCGTACACGTCCTGGAGGCACTCGCGCATCGCCTCCAGCACCACCGGGAAGCTCTCGTACTTCGCCGCCACCGACAGCAGTTGCGCCGCCCGCTGCCGCTGCTGCCACAGCGGCGTCCGCCGCCTCGGGTCGCGCCGGGGCAGCAGCAGGGACCGCGCCGCGCACTCCCGGAACCGCGCCGCGAACAGCGCCGACCCGCCCACCTCGGCCACCACGACCTGCTCGACCTCCTCCGGGTCGAGCAGCACGTCCTCCGCGCCGACCACCACCGGCGCGCCGTCGGCGTCCACGGCGTCCGGCAGCCGCACCACGATCCCGTCGTCGGAGTGCGCCGCCTGCACCTCGATCCCGCGCCGCTCCCGCAGCCGCGCCGCGACCGCCAGCGCCCACGGCGCGTTGACCTGCGCGCCGAACGGCGAGTGCACCACCAGCCGCCAGTCGCCCAGCTCGTCCCGGAACCGCTCCACCAGCACGGTCCGGTCGTTGGGCACGTGCCGCGCGGCCTCGCGCTGCTCGCCCAGGTACGCCAGCAGGTTCGCGGCGGCCCACTCGTCCAGCCCGGCCGCCGCGGTGCGCTCCCGCGCCTCGGCCTCGTCCGCCGTGGACACCTCGCGCAGGAACCTCCCCAGCGCCCGCCCCAGCTCCAGCGGGCGGCCCGGCGCGTCGCCCTTCCAGAACGGCATCCGCGCGGGCTGCCCCGGCGCGGGCACCACGATCACCCGGTCGTGGGTGATGTCCTCGACCCGCCACGACGACGTGCCGAGCAGGAACGTGTCGCCCACCCGCGACTCGTAGACCATCTCCTCGTCCAGCTCGCCCACCCGCGAGCCGGGCCGGTCCTCCGACGCCGGCGTCATCACCGCGAACAGGCCCCGGTCGGGGATGGTGCCGCCGGAGGTCACCGCCAGCCGCTGCGAGCCCGGCCGGCCGCGCAGCTCGCCGTTGATCCGGTCCCACGTGATGCGGGGCCGCAGCTCGCCGAACTCCTCGCTCGGGTACCGGCCGGCCAGCATGTCCAGCACGGCCTGGAGCGCCGACTCGGGCAGCGCCGCGAACGGCGCGGCCCGCCGCACCAGCCCGGCCAGCGCGTCGACCGTCCACGTCTCCATCGCCACCATGGCCACCACGTGCTGCGCCAGCACGTCCAGCGGGTTGCGCGGGTACCGCACGGCCTCGATCGCGCCGTCCCGCATCCGCTCCGCGACCACCGCGCACGACACCAGGTCGCCCCGGAACTTGGGGAACATCACCCCGCGCGACACCGCGCCCACCTGGTGCCCGGCGCGACCGACGCGCTGGAGCCCGGACGCGACCGTCGGTGGCGCCTCCACCTGCACCACCAGGTCGACCGCGCCCATGTCGATGCCCAGCTCCAGCGACGACGTGGCCACCACGCACGGCAGCCGCCCGGACTTCAGCTCCTCCTCCACGGTGACCCGCTGCTCGCGCGACATCGAGCCGTGGTGGGCGCGGGCGACGGCGGCCGTGCGCTGCGTGGTGATGCCGGACTGGGCGGGGACCTCGGCCGGGAACCGCGCGGGACCGCCCGCCCCGGGACCGCCCGCCCCAGGGCCGTTCACGCCGGGTCCGCCCATCCCGGGGTCGTCCGCGCCGGGTCCGTCCACCCCGGGGAACTGCTCCGCGTCCTCCTCGGCCAGCTCGTTCAGCCGCGCGGTCAGCCGCTCGGCCAACCGCCGCGAGTTGGCGAACACGATCGTCGACCGGTGCTGCCGCACCAGCTCCAGCACCCGCCGCTCCACCGAGGGCCAGATCGACGCCCGCTGCTCCGCGCCCGCCGCCGAACCGGACACCTCGCCGGTCGGCTCGCCCAGCACGGACATGTCCTCGACCGGCACCTCGACCCGGACCTCGATGGTCTTGGCCGTCTTCGGCTGCACGACCGTCACCGGCCGCCCGCCCGCGAGGAACGCGCCGACCTCCTCGACCGGGCGCACCGTCGCGGACAGCCCGATCCGCTGGGCGGGCCGCTCCAGCAGCGCGTCCAGCCGCTCCAGGGACAGCGCCAGGTGCGCGCCGCGCTTCGTGCCGGCCACCGCGTGCACCTCGTCGACGATCACGGTCTCCACGCCGCGCAGCGACTCCCGCGCCGCCGAGGTGAGCACCAGGAACAGCGACTCGGGGGTGGTGACCAGCACGTCCGGCGGTGTCCTGGCGAACGCCCGCCGCACGTCGGCCGGGGTGTCGCCGGTGCGCATGCCCACCGCGATGTCCGGTTCGGGCAGCGACAGCCGGTGCGAGGCCTGCCGGATGCCCGCCAGGGGCGCGCGCAGGTTCCGCTCCACGTCCACCGCCAGGGCCTTGAGCGGGGAGACGTAGAGCACCCGGCAGCGCCGCTTCGGGTCGGCGGGCGGTGCGGCGGAGGCCAGCCGGTCCAGCGCCCACAGGAACGCGGCCAGCGTCTTGCCCGAGCCGGTGGGCGCGATGACCAGCGCGTGCTCGCCCGCGGCCGCCGCCTCCCACGCGCCCGCCTGCGCCGCGGTGGGCGCGGCGAAGGCCCCGGTGAACCACTGCCGGGTGGCGGGGGAGAAGCGGTCGAGGACGTCCATGCGAACCATGCTGAACCACAGGTATGACAATTTCCGCTTGTGGCACGATCACCCCGTCGAACCAAAGGGGTGAAACGTGCGAGTGCTGTCCGTTGACCTGGGCACTTCCAACACCGTCGCGGTCCTCGCCGCGCACGGCAGGCCGCCCCGGGTCGTCGAGGTGGACGGCTCCGCCACCATGCCGTCGGCCGTCTACTGCGAGGAGGACGGCACCCTGGTCGTGGGCCGGGACGCCGAGCGCCGCGCCCGCCTCGACCCCGCCCGCTTCGAGCCCAACCCCAAGCGCCGCGTGGACGACGGCGTGCTGCTGCTCGGCGACAACGTCGTCCCGGTCACCGACGCGCTGGCCGCCGTCCTGCGCCGCGTGTTCGAGGAGACCACCCGCCAGCTCGGCGGCGAGCCGCTGGACGAGGTCCGCCTCACCCACCCCGCCCAGTGGGGCCCCACCCGCCGCAACGTGCTGCTGTCCGCCGCCAGGCTGGCGGGCGCCACCGGCGAGGTCGTCCTGGTCCCCGAGCCGGTCGCCGCCGCCTCCCACTACGCCTCGCTGGCCGTCGGCCAGGCGCTGGCCGTGTACGACCTGGGCGCGGGCACGTTCGACGTGGCCGTCGTCGCCGCCACCCAGAGCGGGTTCACCGTGCTCGCCGAGGACGGCCTGCCCGACCTGGGCGGCCTCGACGTCGACCAGGCCCTGCTGGAGCACGTCGGCCGGCAGATCTCGCACCGCGACCCGGCCGCGTGGCAGCGGCTGCTGCGCCCGGAGTCCACGGCCGACCGGCGGGCCCGGCGCGCGCTCCAGGAGGACGTGCGGGCCGCCAAGGAGTCGCTGTCGCGGCACGCGCACACCGAGGTGCCGATGCCCGAACCGTTCGAGGACGTGCTGGTCAACCGGTCCGACCTGGAGGCGCTGGTCCGGCCGAGCATGTTGCGCAGCGTGGAGCTGCTGGCCTCGACGATCCGCTCCACCGGCATGGCGCCCAACCAGCTCGCGGGCATCTACCTGGTCGGCGGCGCGAGCCGCATCCCGCTGGTGGCGAACATGATCGCCGAGCACGTGCGGGTGGTGCCGACGAGCCTGGACCAGCCGGAGACCGCGGTCGCGCTGGGCGCGCACCACGTGCCCAAGGACGGCATCACCCCGCGCTCCCAGGACCTGACCCTGCCCGGCCGCGACCCGGACACCGTGGTCACGACGCCGGTGAACCCCGCGGTCAGCGGCCCCTACCAGGTCGGCGCGCCGGTGAGCGGCCCGATCCCGGTGGCGAACCCGGCCACCAGCGGCGCGCACCAGGTCAACCCGAGCACGAGCGGGTCCTACCCGGTCAACCCGGCGACCAGCGGCCCCTACCAGGTCGGCTACCCGCAGACCGCGCCGCAGCAGTTCAACTTCCCCAGCGTCGCGCCGCAGCGGCCCGCCAAGCGGGCACCGGACCGGAAGAAGGTGCTGATCGCGGCGGGCGCGGCCGTGGTGCTCGTGCTGGCCGCCGTCGGCGGGATCTTCCTGCTCAACCGGCCGAGCACGCCCGACGCGCAGGACTGCAAGACCGACGTCGCGCTGGACGACAAGGGCTTCACCAGCTGCATGCGCCTGCTCGCGGGCACCGTCCCGGACACCGGCACGTGCAAGTCGGGCGGCGCGCCGGGCGTGGGCGGCATCAGCGGCATCAAGGGCACCGCGGTGAGCTGCTCCGTCCAGGACGACTACTCGGTCCAGTACGTGCTCACCGAGACGGTCACGGGCGCCGACCAGGGCGCGGAAGCCGTGGTGCGGTCCCTCAAGAGCGACATCGTCGAGGCGCGGTGGGAGGGCAACGGCCTCTCCGGCCGGTACCGGGCCGCCGCGGACGGCGGGCTGGGGCTGCTCGTGTTCACCGCCGACGGCCTGCCGCTGCTGGGCATTGTGACCAGGAGCAGCGGCGGCGAGGAGCTGACCGCGGACGCGGTCGCGGACTTCTTCGAGCGCACCGTGCAGCCGGGGACCTGACCGCCGGGGCGGCTGTTCGGCCGAGTACCTGTTCGGCCCACCGCCTGACCCGGTCGGTGGCTGTCCGGGCCGGCGGCCCTTTGGCACGATCAAGATCATGACCGTGCTGGGAGCCGTGCAGCGCAGGGTGTTGCGGGTGCTCGCGACCGCGCAGGTGCTGGGTGCGGCGGGCGTCACCATCGGCCTCGCGGTGAGCACGCTGATCGCGGCCGTGCTCGCCGGGTCCGACGTGGTGGGCGGCCTGGCGCAGACCGCCGCGGTGCTCGGCGCGGCCGCGTTCGCCCTGCCCTCGGCGCGCTTGGCGGCCCGCAGCGGGCGCCGGCCCGCGCTGGTGCTCGGCTACGGCGTCGGCGCGGTGGGCGCGGCCGTGGCGGCGTGCGCGGTGGTGCTCGGCTCGTGGCACCTGCTGCTGGGCGCCCTGGTGCTGTTCGGCGCGGCGTCCAGCGCGAACCTCGCGGCCCGGTACGCGGGCGCGGACCTGGCCCAGCCGCACCGCCGGGCGCGCTCGGTGGCGCTGGTGGTGTGGGCGGCGACCGCGGGCGCGGTGCTGGGGCCGAACCTGGCCGACCCCGCCGGGCAGGTGGCCGCGCTGCTGGGCCTGCCCGTGGGCGCGGGCCCCTACCTGCTGTCGGCCGCGCTGTTCGGGCTGGCCGCGGTGGTCGTCCTGCGGTTCCTCCGGCCCGACCCGCTGACCGTCGCGCGCTCCACCGCGGACCCCGCGCCCCGCCGCGCCGGCGGGACGGGCGACACGCGGGGCGCGGTGGCGCTGTGGAGGTCGCTGCCGCCCGGCGCGAGGCTCGCGCTGAGCGGCGTGACGCTGTGCCAGACCGCGATGGTCGGGCTGATGTCGATGACCCCGGTGCACATGGACCACGCCGGCTCGTCGCTCCGCGTGGTGGGCCTGGTGATCAGCGTGCACGTGGCCGCCATGTACGTGGCCAGCCCGCTGTTCGGGTGGATGGCGGACAAGCTGGGCCGGGTGTCCGTGCTGTCGATCGGCGCGGCGCTGGTGGTGGCCGCGTCCGGCATCGCGGGCACGGCGCCCGCGCACGGGGCGCCGCAGTTGGCCGCCGGCCTGGCGCTGCTCGGCTTCGGCTGGTCGGCGGGCCTGGTGGCGGGGTCGGCGCTGCTCACCGAGTCGGTGCCGGCGGCCGACCGGCCGGCCGCCCAGGGCCTGTCTGACCTGTGCATGAACGCCGGTGGCGCGGTCGGCGGCGTCGTGGCGGGCCTGGTGGTGAGCGCCTGGTCCTACTCGGCGCTGGGCCTGCTCGTCGGGTTCACCGCGCTGCCGCTGCTGGTCGCGTGCCTGCTCCGGGCGCCGCAGCGGGTGGGCTGACGCGTCAGCGCTTGCGGTTGTGCCAGTACGCCCGCAGGCCCACGACGATCGCCGCGACCAGCGCGGCGATCACCACGACGGTCCCGATCGGCGACGACAGGCCCGTGGGGTCTTCCTGGAGCAGGGTCACCGTTCGAGGTTAGCGCGGTGGCGGTGAGCGCGCGCACGCCGGTTTTCGCTCGTGGCGACCCCCGTCCGCGTGTGAGGATCGGCGGCCGTGGGCTCCGATTGGTACTGGACGCTGCAACTGCCCCCCGGTTCGGTGACCGAGGACGCGGTCGAGGAGGTGCTGTCCACGGCCGAGAAGGCCGGGTTCTCGCCGCACCGGGCGCTCGACGGGCTGGTCAACGCCTTCCACGTGGACGACCCGGTGGGGCACGACCCCGGGGTGCCCGACCGCGCCGCGGTGGTCGCCGAGCTGGCCGCCGGGACGTGCGCCACGAACCTGTGGGTGTCGTCCGAGGTGGACGTCTTCCTGGAGGTGGACCCCGGTGACGCGGGGGAGGCCGCGACCCTGCGCCTGACGCTGGACTCCTGCCACGCCTGGCGGCGCCCCTGCCCCGAGGCCGAGCCCTACCGGCGGCTGCACCGGGACCTGACCGCGCTGTGGCTGGACCTCGCGGAGCGCTTCGGCGCGGCGTTCGGCCGGGTGGAGGACGACTGGTCGGTCCTCCAGGTCCGCCGGCTGGTCGAGGACCCCGCCTCGAACGAGGCGCCGCCGCCCGGCCACTGGCCCGCGCTGCTGGGGTGGTGGACCTACTTCGGCCCCGACCTGCACCGGGACCTGCCGCCGCCGCCCGCCGACCTCGGGGCGACAGTCCGCCGCACGCCCGGCGGAGGGGCGGTGGTGTCCTTCCTCGACGACCCGGCCGCCGTCGACGAGCTCGCGTTCGAGCGGCTGCACCTGCGGCACGCGGACTCCGGGGCGACCCGGCCGGCCGGGTGACGGCGGACCGCGCGCTAGCCTGGGTGCGATGCGCAACACGGTGTTCCGCAAGTTGATGGCGAACGAGTTCGGCCAGGTCCGCGGGGAGATGATCGCCCGCGACCACGTGATGTCCGTCCTCGGCGGGCGCACCGCGGACGAGGCGTTGGAGGCGGGGATCCCGGCCAAGGAGGTCTGGCTCGCCGTCTGCGACGCGTTCGACGTGCCCGAACAACGCCGGTGACCCGGCGTGGCGACCAGGTCTGTCGAACACCTGTTCGGCTACACTGCCCGACACGACCGGGTGACCTCGCCCCGCTGGTGACCTGGTCGCCGCCGAAAAATGTCGGACCCCACCCGTAACGTCGGCCCCGACATCGCACAGCGACCCAAGACAACCGAGGTGGACCCCAGATGGCACCCCAGGCTCCCGACCGGGACAAGGCCCTCGAGCTGGCCCTGGCCCAGATCGACAAGCAGTTCGGCAAGGGCTCGGTCATGCGGCTCGGCGAGGAGGGCCGCGCCCCGATCGAGGTGATCCCGACCGGCGCTATCGCGCTCGACGTCGCGCTCGGCATCGGCGGTCTGCCCCGCGGCCGCGTGGTGGAGATCTACGGCCCGGAGTCGTCGGGTAAGACGACCGTGGCCCTCCACGCCGTGGCCAACGCCCAGCGCAACGGCGGCATCGCCGCGTTCATCGACGCCGAGCACGCGCTGGACCCGGACTACGCGCGCAAGCTGGGCGTCGACACCGACGCCCTGCTGGTCTCCCAGCCGGACACCGGCGAGCAGGCGCTGGAGATCGCGGACATGCTGGTCCGCTCCGGCGCGCTCGACATCCTGGTCATCGACTCGGTGGCGGCCCTGGTGCCCCGCGCCGAGATCGAGGGCGAGATGGGCGACAACCACGTCGGCCTCCAGGCCCGCCTGATGAGCCAGGCGCTGCGGAAGATCACCGGTGCGCTGAACTCCTCCGGCACCACCGCGATCTTCATCAACCAGCTGCGCGAGAAGATCGGCGTGATGTTCGGCTCGCCCGAGACCACGACCGGTGGCAAGGCGCTCAAGTTCTACGCGTCGGTCCGCCTGGACGTGCGGCGCATCGAGACCCTGAAGGACGGCGGCGAGCCGGTCGGCAACCGCACCCGCGTCAAGGTCGTGAAGAACAAGGTGGCCCCGCCGTTCAAGCAGGCCGAGTTCGACATCCTCTACGGCCAGGGCATCAGCCGTGAGGGCTCGCTCATCGACATGGGCGTCGACCAGGGCATCCTGCGCAAGTCCGGCGCCTGGTACACCTACGAGGGCGACCAGCTCGGCCAGGGCAAGGAGAACGCGCGGAAGTTCCTGCGCGAGAACCCGGACGTGGCGAACGAGATCGAGAAGCGGATCAAGGAGAAGCTCGGCATCGGGGCCACCCTCGACACCGAGGAGCCCGCCCCCGCGCCGGTCGAGTTCTAAGCGGACGTGGCAGGACGAGGCGGTCGGGGTCGCGGGCCGCCCCGCGACCGCTCGACCGGCAACTCCCGCTTCGGCCGAGCCATCGGCTCCGGCACGGGCATGGACTCGGGCCCGGATTCGAGTTCGGGTTCCGGCGCGAACTCGGGCTTCGACCCGGCTCCCGGCGCGGGCTCGGGTTCCGGTGCGGCTTTCGGCTCGGGTTCCGGCGCGAACCCGGCCTCCGGATCGGCTCCGGGCGAGGATCCGGGCTTCGGCGCGGGCTCGGCTTTCGGCGTGGACTCCGGTCCGAACCCGGAGGCCACCGAGCCGCGGCCGATCGATCCGGCCAAGGAGCAGCGCAAGGCGACCGACATCTGCTACGCGCTGCTCACCGCCAGGGCGAGGACCAAGGTCGAGCTTCGCGACGCCCTGCTGCGCAAGGGCATCCGCGAGGAGACGGCCGAGCTGGTGCTCGGCAAGTTCGACCGGGCGGGGCTGATCGACGACGCGGCGTTCGCCGAGGTCTGGGTCCGCTCGCGCCACACCTACCAGGGCCTGGGCCGACGTGCCCTGGCCGTGGAGCTGCGGCGCAAGGGCGTGGCGGACGAAGTGGTGACCGAGGCGATCGCGGCGGTCGACGACGAGGCGGAGGAGGAGCGGGCGCGGGAGCTGGTGCGCAAGAAGCTGCGCCCGATGGCGGGCTTGGACGACACCACCAAGATCCGCCGCCTGGTCTCCGCGCTCGCGCGCAAGGGCTACTCCGAGGGCTTGGCCTACCGGGTGGTCCGCGACGAACTGCGCCGCGCGGGCGAAGAGACCTCTGCCCTGGACGACCTCACCCACGACTGACCCGCCCACGCCCGGCCTGCTCAGGGACCCGGCCTGCTCAGGGCCGGCCTGCCAACGCCCGGCCTGCTCAGGGCCGGCCTGCCCACACCCGGCCTGCTCAGGGCCGACCCCCCACGCCCGACCTGCTCCGCGCGGATCTGTCCCATCGCGGGCTCGGCTCGCGACAAACCTGGGCGCAGGGGTCTGGTCAGCAGGGGATCTGGTCAGCAGGGGATCTGGGTCAGGAGGTGCGGCGGGCGAGGCGCCAGAACTGGCGCTTCTTGTCCTCCCGCACCACGACCCCGAGCCGGCTCAGCTCCTCGCGCAGCTGTGCCGCGTCCTCGCCGTCCCCCTTGCGCAGCGCCTCCGCCCGCACCTTCAACAACGCGTCCGCGCCGGGCGGCAGGTCGGGCGTCCCGGCGGCCCACCGCCGGTACTGGTCCTCGTACGGGTCCTTCTCCAGCCACTGGTAGCCGTGCTTCTGGAAGGCATCGGCCAGGTCCGCGGTCCTCAGGTCGCTGCTCTCCCTGACCAGCTCGCCGGTGTCCATGCCGAGCAGCACGAGCTTCTTGCCGTCCACGAAGACGCCCGACACCAGGGTCCGGTCGAAGTTCCGCAGCCGCCCGCCCCGGTTGAGCTCGACGCCCTCGTTGAAGACCTCCACCGACAGCCGCTCGTACGCCGCCATCCCGGCGATCACCAGGCCGCCCAGCGCGCCGATCCCCAGGGACCCGATCGTCGCCCACGGCTCCGGCACCGAGGCCACCAGCCGGAACGGTCCCTGCATCGGCGCCCACGACAGGCCGGCCACCCACCCGGCGATCGACTTCAGGCCGAACAGCACGGCCGCGCCCAGCACCGGGAACCCGACCCACACCAGCACCACCTGCGCACGAGGTTCGGCGACCACCGTGCCGCGCCGCGCGTCCATCCCCGCTTACCTCCCCCGAAGTGAGCACCCAACTTATCGCCGTAGTCTGATCGGGTGAGAATCAGGGCCGACCACGTCGTCTGGGACTGGAACGGGACCCTGCTCGCCGACAACCACGCCGTGCTGGCCGCGGTCAACCGGGTCTGCCGGGACTTCGGCCGCGACGCCGTCACGCTCGACCTCTGGCGCGACACCTACAGCCGCCCCCTCAAGGACTGCTACGAGCGGCTGCTCGCGCGCACCCTCACCGCGGCGGACTGGGCCCGCATCGACCTCGTCTTCCACGAGGAGTACCGGGCCGCGCTGCACGGGTGCGCCCTCGCCGACGGCGTGCCGGACCGGCTCAGGTCCCTGCGCCAGACCCAGTCGCTGCTGTCCATGTGGTTCCACCACGAGCTGGTCCCGAAGGTCGCCGAACTCGGCCTGCACGACCTGTTCACCCGCGTCGACGGCCTCCGCGCCGAGGTCGGCGGCGGTTCGAAGGCCGAGCACCTGGCCGCGCACCTCGACGCCCAGCGGCTGCGCCCCGCCGAGGTCGTCGTCATCGGCGACGTGGTCGACGACGCCGACGCCGCCCGCCACGTGGGCGCCCAGGTCGTGCTGGTCGCCACGGGGGTCAGCTCGCGCCGGGTCCTGGAGCGGACGGGCGCGCCGGTCGCGGACTCCATCCCGGAGGCGCTGGCCCACCTGGTGTGACGCCGGTCGGCCTGACGTGACCCAAGCCGACCTGCGCGGTGACCTGAGCCGACCTGCGCGGTGACCCGGGCCGCCGGCGATCAGCGCCGGTGTGGACCGATGCGAACGGGGGCCTGTTGCCAGGCCCCCGTCGGCGTCGATCAGGGCAGTCGACCAGTGCAGCCGACGAGTACGCGCGGGTCCCTACCCCAGCGCCGCCGCCGCGCGGGCCAGCTCCTCGACCCGGCCGAAGTCGCCCGCCGCCAGCACGTCCTTCGGCGCCAGCCACGACCCGCCGACGCAGCCGACGTTGGGCAGGGCCAGGTAGCGGGGCGCGCTCTCCGGCGTGATGCCGCCGGTCGGGCAGAACCGCAGGCCGGGCAGCGGGCCGCCGATGGACTTCAGGTAGTCCACGCCGCCCGCGGCCTCGGCGGGGAAGAACTTGAGCGCCGTCAGGCCCCGCTCGGCCAGCCGCATGGCCTCGGACACGGTCGCCGCGCCCGGCAGGAACGGCAGGCCGGTGTCCTCGGCCGCGTCGAGCACCCGGTCGGTGGAGCCGGGCGTCACGAGGAACGCCGCACCCGCCTTCGCGGCCTGCTCGGCGTGCTCGGGCCGGGTCACCGTGCCCGCGCCGATGACGACGTCCGGCACCTCCGCCGCGACCCGCTCGATGGCCGCCAGGGCCGCCTCGGTGCGCAGCGTCAGCTCGATCACCCGGATGCCGCCGCGCAGCAGCGCCTGGGCCAGCGGCACGGCGTGGGCCGCGTCGTCCACGACGACGACCGGGATGACGGGGGACAGCGCCAGCAGGTCAGAGCTGGTGGTCACCGGGAAACCTCCTGGTTGAACTGGCCTTCGAAGTGCGAGGCCGCGATGGGACCGAACACGCTCGCGCCCCGGTCGGCGGGCCCGACCGCCCGCCGCAGCGCGGCGAACAGCTCGCGGCCCGTGCCGGTCCACGCCTGCGCGTCCGGGGGGAAGTCCACCAGCTCGCGCGAGCCCAGCTCCGCCGGGTCCACGAACACCTCCAGGGTGCCCGTCTCCGCGTCCAGCCGCAGCACGTCGCCGTCGCGCACGCGCGCCAGCGGGCCGCCCACGGCCGCCTCCGGGGTGAGCTGGATCGCCGCCGGGATCTTGCCCGACGCGCCGGACATCCGGCCGTCGGTGACCAGCGCGACCTGGAACCCCCGGTCCTGGAGCACGCCGAGCGCGGGGATGAGCTTGTGCAGCTCGGGCATGCCGTTGGCCTGCGGGCCCTGCTGCCGCACCACGACCACCACGTCGCGCTCCAGCTCGCCCGCCTTGAACGCCTCGCTGAACGCCTCCTGCGAGGTGAACACCCGCGCGGGCGCCTCCACGACGCGGTGCTCCGGCTTGACCGCCGAGACCTTGATCACCGCGCGGCCGAGGTTGCCCGACAGCATCCGCAGGCCGCCGTCGGCGGCGAACGGGTCGGACGCGGGCCGCAGCACGTCGGTGTCCAGCGAGCGGCCGGCGCCGGGGCGCCAGGTCAGCGCGCCCTCGACGAGCACCGGCTCCTGCGTGTAGCGCGACAGGCCGGGCCCGGCCACGGTCCGCACGTCCTCGTGCAGCAGGCCGGCCTCCAGCAGCGTGTGCACCAGGAACTGCACGCCGCCCGCCGCCTGGAAGTGGTTGATGTCGGCCGAGCCGTTGGGGTAGACGCGGGCCAGCAGCGGGACCACCGAGGACAGCTCGGCGAAGTCGTCCCAGCTCAGCTCGATGCCCGCGGCCGAGGCGATGGCCACCAGGTGCATCGTGTGGTTGGTCGAGCCGCCGGTGGCCAGCAGCGCGATCAGGCCGTTGACCACGGCCTTCTCGTCCACCACGTGCCCGACCGGGGTGTAGTCGTCGCCGCGGCTGATCTCCACGGCCCGGCGCGCGGCCTCTTCGGTCAGCGCCCTGCGCAGCCGGGTGCCCGGCGGCACGAAGCTCGCGCCCGGCAGGTGCAGGCCCATGACCTCCACGACGAGCTGGTTGGAGTTCGCGGTGCCGTAGAAAGTGCAGGTCCCGGGGCTGTGGTACGAGGCGGCCTCGGCCTCCAGCAGGTCCTCGCGGGTCGCCTTGCCCTCCGCGTAGAGCTGCCGCACCCGCGCCTTCTCCGAGTTCGGCAGGCCGGAGTTCATCGGGCCCGCCGGCACCAGGAGCGCGGGCAGGTGCCCGAACGACAGGGCGCCGATCAGCAGGCCCGGCACGATCTTGTCGCACACGCCCAGCAGCAGGGCCGCGTCGAACATCTCGTGGGACAGCGCGATGGCGGTCGACATCGCGATCACGTCCCGGCTGAACAGCGACAGCTCCATGCCCGCGCGGCCCTGGGTGATGCCGTCGCACATGGCGGGCACGCCGCCCGCGAACTGCGCCACGCCGCCGACCGCGCGCGCCGCGTCCTTGATCCACGCCGGGTACTCGTGCATCGGCTGGTGCGCCGACAGCATGTCGTTGTACGAGGACACGATTGCCACGTTCGGGCGACGCATCGCCCGGAGGAGGTCCTTGTCACCGCCGGTGATGCCGGCGAAGCCGTGCGCGAGGTTGCTGCACGCCATGTCGCGGCGGGCGGGGCCTTCCTGGTGGGCTCGGGCGACGCGGTCGAGGTAGGCGGCCCGGCCGGCGGCGCTGCGGGCGGCGATGCGAGCCGTCACTTCGGCCACGACGGGATGCACGCTCATGTTCGCTGTCTCCGGTGGTGATCACGGGCCGTGAGGCCCGGTGGGACGGCAGCGCTGGCGTCGCACGGTCGGACGTGACAACAGGCACACTATGTCACGACACATGATCCATACAAAAACGATTCAGCAGCTGAGACGCGCCGTCGGCGCCTGTGGTGCTTGTCACAGGAGCGCCGACTTGGCAGAGTCGGCACCAGACCCAAGGAGGTGCTGACCATGACGTCTTCCGAGATCGTGGCCCTGCGCCGGGCGCTGGGGCAGTTGCGCCAGTGCGTCGGCGGCCTGCGCGCGCGGTACGGCGACGTGGCCGCGGTGCAGAGGCTCGCCAACGACGTCGAGCGCATGGACATCGACGCGACCGAGCTGGTCGACCTGGACCGCACGCCCCGGCAACGGGAGGCGCCCCGGGTGGAACGCGAGGTCGTGGTGGTGCCCGACACGCCCTACGACCCGGAGTTCTGGCACGACGCAGACGACGAAGGGCTCGGCGGCTACCGCAGCCACCGGACCTGACCGACCCCCGACCGGCCCCCGCGTGAACGGACACCACGCGGGGGCCGGTTCGGTTTTTCCGCACCACGGCCCCCGGCACGCCGCGGGGCCCGATCCCGAACCGTCCCCACCACAACGAAGTGGAACGAGGTGAGGTATGAGGGCGCAGATCGCCCGGCGCACACTGCGGAC
This sequence comes from Actinosynnema sp. NPDC059797, assembly GCF_042732085.1. NCBI lineage: Bacteria > Bacillati > Actinomycetota > Actinomycetes > Pseudonocardiales > Pseudonocardiaceae > Actinosynnema > Actinosynnema sp. NPDC059797. Next base: position 3,432 of record NZ_JBHWIE010000111.1, on the reverse strand, counting down.
CGACCGGTGGTGGCTGCCGCCGCTGGTCACGTTCGGCGGCCTGCTTTTAATCTCCATCTACGCGGCCGTGCGCACGTTCATGGGCGACTACTACTGGGTGGACGAGCACCGCTACCTGACGCCCATGTACTCCCCGTGCCTGAGCCAGGAGTGCCTGCCCGGCGCGGCCCACTTCGGCCGGCCGCTGCCCGAGTTCCCGGGGTTCCTGACCCCACCCGTGATCATCATCCCGTTCCTGCTCGGCTTCCGGCTGACCTGCTACTACTACCGCAAGGCGTACTACCGGGCGGCGTGGTTGTCCCCGCCCGCGTGCGCGGTGGCCGAGCCGCACGCCAAGTACACCGGTGAGACCAGGTTCCCGCTGGTCATGCAGAACCTGCACCGCTACTTCTTCTACGCCGCCTCGCTCCTGCTGCTGATCAACGTCTACGACGCCTTCTACGCGCTGAGCGCGGGCGTGGGCCTGGGCAACCTGGTGCTGCTGGTGAACGTGGGCCTGCTGGCCGCCTACACGCTGTCGTGCCACTCGTGCCGGCACATCGCGGGCGGGCGGCTCAAGCACTTCTCCAAGCACCCGGTGCGGTACTGGACGTGGACGCAGATCTCCAAGCTCAACGCCCGCCACATGCAGCTGGCGTGGGCGTCGTTGATCTTCGTCTGCCTCACGGACCTCTACATCGCCCTGGTCGCCTCCGGGACGATCACCGACCTCCGATTCGTGAACTGAGGAGTGGTTTTGCCCGAGCTGGAACGGCATTCGTTCGACGTGCTCGTGATCGGTGCCGGCGGCGCCGGGCTGCGCGCCGCGATCGAGGCCAGGGAACACGGGATGCGCACGGCGGTGCTGTGCAAGTCGTTGTTCGGCAAGGCCCACACCGTCATGGCCGAGGGCGGCATCGCCGCGGCCATGGGCAACGTCAACTCCAACGACAACTGGCAGGTGCACTTCCGCGACACCATGCGCGGCGGGAAGTTCCTCAACAACTGGCGGATGGCCGAGCTGCACGCCAAGGAGGCCCCCGACCGGGTGTGGGAGCTGGAGACCTACGGCGCGCTGTTCGACCGGACGAAGGACGGCCGGATCAGCCAGCGCAACTTCGGCGGGCACGAGTACCCGCGGCTCGCGCACGTGGGCGACCGGACCGGGCTGGAGCTGATCCGCAGCCTCCAGCAGAAGGTCGTGTCCCTCCAGCAGGACGACCTCGCCGAGACCGGCGACTACGAGTCCCGGCTCAAGGTGTTCCAGGAGTTCACGGTCACGGACCTGGTGCTCGACGACGGGAGGGTCGCCGGCGCGTTCGGCTACTGGCGCGAGTCCGGCCGGTTCGTGCTGTTCGAGGCGCCCGCCGTGGTGCTCGCGACCGGCGGCATCGGCAAGTCGTTCAAGGTCACCTCGAACTCGTGGGAGTACACCGGCGACGGCCACGCGCTGGCCCTGCGCGCCGGCGCGTCGCTGATCAACATGGAGTTCGTCCAGTTCCACCCGACCGGCATGGTCTGGCCGCCGTCGGTGAAGGGGATCCTGGTCACCGAGTCGGTGCGCGGCGACGGCGGCGTGCTGCGCAACTCCGACGGCAAGCGGTTCATGTTCGACTACGTCCCCGAGGTGTTCAAGGACAAGTACGCCGACAACGAGGCCGAGGCCGACCGCTGGTACACCGACCCGGACACCAACCGCCGGCCGCCGGAGCTGCTGCCCCGCGACGAGGTGGCGCGGGCGATCAACTCCGAGGTCAAGGCCGGTCGTGGGTCCGAGCACGGCGGCGTGTTCCTGGACGTGTCCACCCGGATGCCCGCCGAGGAGATCATCCGGCGGCTGCCGTCGATGCACCACCAGTTCAAGGAGCTGGCCGACGTCGACATCACCGCGCAGCCCATGGAGGTCGGGCCGACCTGCCACTACGTGATGGGCGGCGTGCAGGTCGACCCGGACACCGCCGCGTCCTCGGTGCCCGGCCTGTTCGCGGCGGGCGAGGTGTCCGGCGGCATGCACGGCTCCAACCGGCTCGGCGGCAACTCGCTGTCGGACCTGCTGGTGTTCGGCAAGCGGGCGGGCGCGGGCGCCGCGTCCTACGTGGCCGGGCTCGCCGACCGGCCGGTGTGCTCCGGGGAGGCGGTGGCCGAGGCCGAGCGCACGGCGGTGGCCCCGTTCGCGGGCGACGGCGGCGAGAACCCGTACACCCTGCACATGGAGCTCCAGCAGGCCATGAACGACCTGGTGGGCATCATCCGGCGGGCCGAGGAGATGGAGCGGGCGGTCACGCGGCTCGACGAGCTGAAGCGGCGGGCGGCGTCCGTGGTCGTCGAGGGGCACCGGCAGTTCAACCCCGGCTGGCACCTCGCGCTGGACCTGCGCAACATGCTGCTGGTCAGCGAGTGCGTGGCGCGGGCGGCGCTGCTGCGCACCGAGAGCCGCGGCGGGCACACCCGCGACGACCACCCGGGCATGGACGCCGAGTGGCGGCGCAAGCTGCTGGTGTGCCGGCTCGCCGGCGACGGGGTCGAGGTGGTGGAGGAGCCGCAGACGCCGATCAGACCGGACCTGCTGGCCCTGTTCGAGCGCACCGAGCTGGAGAAGTACCTGACCGCGGGCGAACTGGAGGCGTGACGTGGGTTACCAGGGGCACTTCCGGGTGTGGCGCGGTTCCGCCGAGGGCGGCGGCCTGGAGGACTTCACCGTGGAGGTCAACGAGGGCGAGGTCGTCCTCGACGTGATCCACCGGTTGCAGGCCACGCAGGCGCCGGACCTCGCGGTGCGGTGGAACTGCAAGGCGGGCAAGTGCGGCTCGTGCTCGGCCGAGGTCAACGGCAGGCCGCGGCTGCTGTGCATGACCCGGATGTCGGTGTTCGCGGAGGACGAGACGGTGACCGTGACGCCGATGCGCACGTTCCCGGTGATCAGGGACCTGGTCACGGACGTGTCGTACAACTACCGGAAGGCCAGGGAGGTCCCGGCGTTCCGGCCGCCGGCGGGCGTCGCGCCGGGCGAGTACCGGATGCAGCAGGTGGACGTGCAGCGCTCGCAGGAGTTCCGCAAGTGCATCGAGTGCTTCCTGTGCAACAACACCTGCCACGTGATCCGCGACCACGAGGAGAACAAGGAGGCGTTCGCCGGGCCCCGGTTCCTGATGCGGGTGGCCGAGCTGGAGATGCACCCGCTGGACTCGGCGGACCGGGTGGGCGCGGCGCAGTCCGAGCACGGGCTCGGGCTGTGCAACATCACCAAGTGCTGCACCGAGGTGTGCCCCGAGCACATCAAGATCACCGACAACGCGCTGATCCCGATGAAGGAGCGCGTGGCCGACCGGCGGTACGACCCGGTGGTCTGGCTGGGCAACAAGCTGTTCCGGCGGCGCTGAGCCGGGTGTGACCGGGACGACCGGTGGCGCGCGGGGAAAGGCGCGCCCGGCCCGCGCCCCGAGTGGGAGGCGG
>NZ_JBHWIE010000110.1:0-22425 GCF_042732085.1 Actinosynnema sp. NPDC059797 | reverse complement strand
CCACCCCGCGCGGGCGGCCGGGGGGCCGCCCGGGACCGGGGGCGTTTACTCCAGGTTGGGCCCGGTCCCCCCCCCGGGGCGCACACGGTCCCGCCCGAACATCACCCCACAGGGGTTCGCGGCAGGCACAATGGGCTGATGCTGCGTGCATCGGCTCGGTTGGCCCTGCTGACCACGGTCCTGGTCGCGACGACCTCCTGCGCCCAGGTGGTGCCGGGCAGGCCCTTGGCGGGCGAGGGCGTCACCAGGGGGACGGTCGACCCCGGTTTCATCCGCGGCACCGACGGCGGCCCGATCGACCAGCTCGCGGCCACCGCCATCACCGACATCAACACCTACTGGGAGGACGCCTTCCCGGACGCGTTCGGCGAGCCGTGGCAGGAGCTGGAGGGCGGGATCTACTCCGTGGACACCGCCGACCCGTCGGCCAAGCCGCCGCCGTGCACGGAGAAGGCCGCCGACGTCGAGGGCAACGCGTTCTACTGCCCCAGCGCCGACGCCATCGCGTGGGACCGGGCGGCGCTGCTGCCGGTGCTCCAGGACCGGTTCGGCGACGCCGCCGTGGTGATCGTGCTGGCCCACGAGTGGGGCCACGCCGTGCAGAACCGGATGGGCATCACGCCCGAGGCCGAGCGCCGCGAGCCGCGGCGGTTCCCGACGATCCTCACCGAGGCGATGGCCGACTGCTTCGCGGGCGCGTTCATCAAGTGGGTGAACGACGGGAAGTCCGAGCACCTGGACATCGGCTCGGAGGTGCTGGACTCGGCGCTGGGCGCGCTGGTCACGTTCCGCGACCCGGTCGGCACCTCGCAGACCGACCGGTCCGCGCACGGCAACGCGTTCGACCGGGTGTCCGCCTTCCAGGACGGCTACCAGCAGGGCACGAAGTTCTGCGCGGGCATGACGGTGGACAACCGGGTGTTCACCCAGCAGGCGTTCACCAACGCCGACGACCGCGACCGCGGCGGCAACCTGCCGTTCGACGAGATCCTGACGGCCGTCACCCAGGACCTCGACCTCTACTACAAGGGCCTGGTCGAGGGCTCGGGCAAGCGGTGGACCGCCCCGAAGACCACGCCCACCGAGCAGGAGCCGGACTGCTCCGGCGACCAGGGGCCGGTGGCGTTCTGCCCGGGCGACGACTCGGTCGAGGTCGAGGTCGAGGAGGACCTGCCCGAGCTGCACGCGGAGATCGGCGACTACGCCACGGGCGTGCTGCTGGCCAGCCGGTACGCGCTGGCGGCGATGGACGCGGTCGGCGCCGAGGTCGAGGGCGCCAGCGCGGCGACCAGCGCGTTGTGCCTGGCCGGCGCGTACACGCGGGAGGTGTTCACCCGGCAGGAGGGCTTCGGCCTGTCCCCCGGTGACCTGGACGAGGCCGTGCAGGTGCTGCTCGCCCACGACTACGCGGCGCGGGACGCCGCGGGCCGGTCGGCGCTGGAACCCGGGTTCAAGCGGGTCGAGGTGTTCCGCGGCGGCGTGCTGGAGGGCGCCGGAGCCTGCGGTTTGTCCTGATCCGCCCGCTCGGCCAAGTAGGGTCTTGGCATGGCTCGACGGGCAGTTCAGGTCACGGCGCTCGCCGCCGTGCTCGCGTTGACCGGGTGCACCCAGCTGGTGGGCGGCGACGCCCGCCCGGAGCGGCCGGACGTCACCAAGGTGGCGGGTCTCGACATCACCACCGGGGAGAGCGGCGCGAAACCGGGCGTGCCCGACGCCGACCTCCGCGTGGAGAACGGCGACGGCGGCGAGATGGACCGGCTGGCCGGCAACGCGCTGGCCGACGTGTCGGAGTACTGGGCCGAGCAGCTGCCGGCCCGGTTCGACGTGCCGTTCGAGCCGGTCAAGCGGCTGGTGTCGTACGACTCGAACGGCCGGGGCGTGGAGATCTGCCGCACGAACACGGCGGGCGTGGCCAACGCGTTCTACTGCTCGCTGGACGACTCGATCGCGTGGGACCGCGGCGAGCTGCTGCCGATGCTGGACGACGCGTTCGGGCCGATGTCGGTGGTGACCGTGCTGGCCCACGAGATGGGGCACGCGGTCCAGTACAAGCTCGGCGACAAGGGCGGCATCACCCAGGCCACGCCGACGATCATCAAGGAGCAGCAGGCCGACTGCTACGCGGGCAACTTCTTCCGGTGGGTGGCCGAGGGGAAGTCGAAGCACTTCCGGATCTCCACCGGGCCCGGGTTGAACCAGGTGCTGGCGACGATGTTCTTCATCCGGGACGCGGCGGGCACGTCGGCGGAGAAGCAGGGCGCGCACGGCAGCGCGTTCGACCGGGTGGCGGCGTTCCAGTTCGGGTTCGCCGGCGACCCGCGGCGGTGCGCGGCGATCGACGAGGCCGAGATCGAGTCGCGGATCACCCAGCAGGTGTTCGCCCAGCAGGACCGGGACACCGGGCAGGGCAAGGGCAACCTGAAGGTCGACGACCCCGAGGCGCTGGAGGCGCTGGAGGAGTCGCTGCGGGAGGCATACAAGCAGACCGGCGCCGTGCCGCCGGAGTTCTCCACGTCCGGGGCCGAGTGCCGGGACGCGGAGGAGACCTCGCCCGCGGCGTACTGCCCGTCGACCAACGCGATCTCGATCGACCTGCCCGACCTGGTGCGGATCGGCACGCCGCCGAAGCGGGGCCAGAAGGGCGGGATCGGCGACTTCGCGGCGTTCGCGGAGATCGCCTCGCGGTTCGCGCTGTCGATCCAGCAGGCGACCGGCTACTCGCTGGAGGGCCCGGCGGCGGGCCTGCGCACCGCCTGCCTGACCGGGGCGTGGGCGGGCACCACGACGCAGGGCTCGGCCCGGCTGAAGCTGTCCTCGGGCGACCTGGACGAGGCGGTGGCGGAGCTGCTGGCGGACGGGAGCCTGATCGCGGCGGACGTGAACGGCACCGTGGTGCCGTCCGGGTTCGCCCGGGTGGAGGCGTTCCGCGACGGCTTCTTCGACGGCTCAGGGCTGTGCACGCGGAAGTACTCGGGCTGACCTGCTCTACCGGGCCTGCTTGACCTGGTGACCTGCTGGTTGTTACCGCCCGGCCAGGTCGAGCAGTGCCCGCATCGTCCCCGCGGGCAGCGCCGGGTTCCCGGCGGCGGCCTCCACCACGCCGGGCTCGTCGCCCAGCAGCAGGTCCTCCAGCAGCGGCGCGGGCAGGTTCGGGTGCCGGGCGGCGGCCCGGCGCACGAACCCCTCGGGGTCGCGGACCAGCCGGGCGACGACGGCGGCGGGCAGGTCGGGTCCGCGCAGGGCGAGCACGCGCCGGTGCGGGTCGGGCGCGTCGGCCAGCCGGGCGAACGCCCCCGGCGGGAAGTTCGGGTGCTCGACGTGGGCCGGCCGGCGCTTCGGGTTCTCGCCGTGCTCGGTGACGAGCCGTTCGAGCACGTGCCCGGGCGTGGCGGGGTCCCGCGCGGCACTGCGCCGCACCTCGACGTCCTCGTGGTCGTGCAGCCGCGCCACCACCTTCGGCGGCAGGTCGGACCGCGCGGCGGACCGCCGGAAGCACGGGATCGGCGAGCCGAGGTGTCGGAGGCGGTCGGCGAGCGGGAGGGTCACGACCCAGTCGACCACCTCGTGGGCCAAGGCCTCCAGGGCGCCCCACGCCTCGTCGGAGGTCTCTTGTTCCGCGACGAGCGCCGCGTGCAGCTCGCGGCGGCGGTCCTCGGGCAGGTCCTGGCGGAGCAGGGCGCGTGAGCGGACCCACGGGCTCGGGTCGGCGGCCACCGCGTCGCGCGCGGCGGGCGGCAGGGCCGGGTGGTCCGCCACCGCCGCGCGCCGGTCCTCGTCGCCCGCCAGGCGGGCCGCGAGTTCGTCGGGCGTCAGGGCGGCGGGGGTGGCGGGCGCGGCAAGGGTGGCGGGCGCCGCGAGAGTGGGCGGCGAAGGGAGAGTGGGCGGCGCGGTGCGGGTGGCGGGCGCTCCGGCGGGCGGCGGCGCGTAGGTCGCAGCGGCTTCCCGGACGCGCGGGTCCGGGTCGGCCGACAGCTCCCGCCACAGCTCGACCGACAGGGCGGACCGGCCCCTGGCCGCCTCGAAGGCCGGGGCGTCGGTGAGCAGCAGCCGCCTCACCACCGCGTCCGGGAGGTCCGGCCGGCGCGCCAGGTCCCCGGCGACCTCGGTCGCGGCGGCGAGCCGCAGCAGGACGTCCGGCGGGGCGGCCGGGTTCGCGGCGAGCCCGGCGAGGGCGTGGCGGAGCAGGCGGTCCACGCCCGGACTGTAGGCGACGCCGGCGGCGGTCAGGTCACCCCGGCAGTCGGCGAGCGACCTCGGCAGCCCACGCCGGCGACATCGGCGCCCGGGGCGCGGCGCCCCGGTGGTGGGGCGCCGCGTCCCGGTCGGCGTCGGGTTCCCGCCCGGTCCCGGGCTCGCCGGTGTCGGGGCCCGGTGTCAGGAACCGGTGTCGGGGTCCGGTGTCAGAACAGGGCGCTGGCGAGGTTCCGCCGGGCCTTGGCCACGCGCTCGTCGTCCGCCGGGAACAGCTCGAACAGCCCCACCAGGTGCTCGCGCACCCGGTCGCGGTCGTCGCCGAACACCCGGCGCACGGTGTCGACCAGGCGCTTGAAAGCCTGCTCGACCTCGTTGGAGGCCACCTCCAGGTCGGCGGCGGCCAGCTGCGCGTCCACGTCGTCCGGGTTCGCGTCGGCCCGCGCCACCGCGTCCTGGTCCAGCGCCTCGGCCCGCGCGGTGAACCTGACCTGCGCCAGGGCCGCCTTGGCCTCGGCGTTGCCGGGCTCGGCCGCGAGGATGGCCTCGTAGGCGGCCTCGGCGGCGGCGAAGTCGCCCTGCTCGAAGGCCTCCTCGGCGGCGGTGAAGCGCGGGTCCTCGGGCTCGGGCACGGGCTCCGCGTCGGTCCGGTTGGCCTCCGCCGCCCTGATGCCGGGCAGCCGGTCGCGCAGGGCGTCCAGCAGGCGGTTGACCCACTGGGCGAACTCGGCGTCCGGCAGCGGGCCGGCGAAGGCGTCGATCGGCTGGCCGCCGGCGACCGCGACGACCGTGGGCACGGACTGCACGCCGAACAGCTGGCCGATCCGCGGGCTTTCGTCGAGGTCGACGCGCGCCAACAGCCACGTGCCGCCGCCCGCCCGCGCCGCGCGCTCCAGGACGGGCGACAGCCTCGCGCCCTCCTGGCTCCACGACGCGTTCAGCTCGACGACCACGGGCACTTCCAGGGAGCGCTCGACCGCGGACTGGAACGTCGCCTCGGTGACGTCGAGGATCCACGGGCTCGGGCCGCCCTGGTCCGGCGTCCCGGGCGCGGTCGGCGGGGTCGGTACGGCGGCGCGCTGCCTCTGGGCGTCGGCTCGGGCCTTCAACGCGCCCAAGTCGACCGCCCCGGACAGCGCGGCGGACAGTGCGGCGGTCTTGCGGGGGTCTGGCCTCGTCACGCTTCCATCCTGGCACGAGATCACCGGTGCCCCGCGCCGGGTCAGTCGGCGAGTTGCCGGACCGGGTCGATGGCCATCGGGTTGGTCCGCATGGCGTCGTTGAGCCGGCCCAGGCGGCGGGCGACCGGGGTCATCAGCCGGGCGAACCGGGCCGTGCGCTCCTCGCCCAGCGCCCGCCACGGCGAGGCCGCCGCCTCGTCGGTGCGGCGCTCGACCTCCTCCCGCAGCGCCCGGCCCGCCGGGGTCAGGCCCTCGGCCAGCAGGCCCCGCGAGCGCAGCGAGTCCACCGCGGCGTCCCACTCCTCTTCCAGCCAGCCGCGGGCCTCGCGCAGGTAGGACGGGGCGAGGTCGCGGTCCGCGCCGAACAGGGCCAGCGCCTCGCACGCGGTCAGGTCGGCGGCCACCAGCGCCGCCACGTGCCCGTCGCCGCGCGACTCGCGCAGCGTCGTGCACGCCTGCCACAGCGCCAGGTGCGGCTCGTCGGGCACGGGCAGCGCCCGGTTGGCCGCGCCGAGGACCCGGCCCTCGGCCGGCGTGGCGGCGGCCGCCTCGACCGCCAGCGCGGCGGCCTCGGCCAGGTCCGGGTCGCCGGGGTCCTCCAGCATCCGCCGCAGCGCGCCGTCCACGCCCTCCAGCCGCGCCGCCAGGAACCGCTCCGGCGGCGCCACCTCCCACGCGTCGGGCAGCGCGCGGGCCACCCGGCGCGGGGCGAAGCTGAAGAACGCGGCGGTGACCACCTCGGGCGACGCGGCGCCCAGCGGGGCGGCGCGCAGGCCGAAGTAACCCATCCAGCCGCCCTTGCACCCGAGCGCGTCGGCCGCCGCGCGCGACTCGGGTGTGAAGTAGATGACGTCGTGGTAGGTCTCGAAGCGCAGCCAGAGGTCCCGGGGCGTCGTCGTCATGGTCGTCAACCTAGCGCCAACTTAGTAGGAAGTCCTACTTCTCGCCGGACGCGAGGTATTGCTCGACCCGCTCCACCTTGGACCGCAGCTGACCCGTGTGACCGGGGCGGATGTCGGCCTTGAGGACCAGGCTGACCCGCGGCGCGGTGGCCTGGACGGCCTCGGTGGCCCTCTTCACCACGTCCATCACCTCGTCCCACTCACCCTCCACCAGGGTGAACATGGCATTGGTCTCGTTGGGCAGGCCCGACTCGCGGACCACGCGCACCGCCTCGGCGACCGCCGCCGCCACGCCGTCGGACTCCCCGCCGAGCGGGCTGACACTGAACGCGACGAGCACTGGTTGCCTCCTGCGAATCGGGTACCCACTGGTAGCTTCGGCGCATGACGTCCCAGCCGCTGCCGTTCGACCCCATCGCGCGCGCCGCTGAGCTGTGGGAGAAGCGGATCGGACCGTCCACGGCGATGGCCGCGGTCACGAGCGTCATGCGAGTACAGCAGATCATCCAGTCCGCCGTGGACACCGCCCTCAAACCGCACGGCCTCACCTTCGCGCGGTTCGAGGCGCTGGTGCTGCTGACCTTCTCCCGCGCGGGCAGCCTGCCGATGCGCGTCATGGGCGAACGCCTCCAGCTGCACCCCACGAGCGTCACCAACATCGTGGACCGGCTGGAGGCCGACGGCCTGGTCCGCCGCACGCCGCACCCCACCGACCGCCGCACCACGCTGGTCGAGATCACCGAGGCCGGGCACGCCCGCCGCGAGGCCGCGACCGAGGCGGTGACGGCGGCGGAGTTCGGGCTGCGCGGGCTGACCGACCGGCAGACCGAGCAGCTCACCGAACTGCTGGCCAGGGTCCGCCGAGCGGTCGGCGACTTCGAGGACTGAGGACGCGACGACCCCTCGCCTTCGGGAGTCCGAGGGGTCTCCGACCTGCGGCTTCGGGGTTGCGGGACCCCGCCGGACCGGACTTCGGCAGGCCGAAATCCCGTGGACGGCCGCGCGCCCGACCGGTCACCCTGAACGGGTGCGCGAGATCAGGGCGTTGATCACGGTCGGCGGGCGGTACGTGGGCGAGGCGGAGCCGTTCGCGGTCGACAGCCCGTGGTGGAACCACGTGGAGCCGGTGACCGCGCACCTGGACCGCGCGCTGGGCGTCACCACCGCCGTGCTGCGCCTGGTCGCCACGACCGGGTCCGCCACGCGCGGCGGCGTGGTCACCTACCAGGTGGAGGCCGACCGGGAGCCCGCCGGGCTGGACCGGAGCGCGGAACTAGAGTTCCCCGACCACCCGCTGAGGCTGCCGTGGGCGAAGCCGGGCGGGCCCGCGGAACTGGTCGCGTGGGCGGCCCGGCACGTGCGGCCGACCGGCAGGCCCGTGCAGGTCAAGACGTGGAACCTGTCCTGCTTGTACCGGTTGCCGACGGACCGGGGCGTCGTGTGGGCGAAGGCCACGCCGCCGTTCCTGGCCGACGAGGGCGAGGTGATCCGGCTGGTGGCGTCGGTCGACCCGGCGCTCGCGCCGGTGCTGCTCGCCGCCGAACCCGGCCGGGTCCTGCTGGCCGAGGCGCCCGGTCACGACTGCTGGCAGCCCTCACGAGACGTGGTCGACCGGGTCGTGCCCCGCTGGGTGGCCGTGCAGGCGGCGCTGGCCGGCGAGCCCCGGCTGCGGGTGCGCGACGTCCAGGTGCCCGACTTCGGCCTGCCGGCGACCCTGCTGCACGGCGACTTCCACCCCGGCAACTGGCGCTCCGGCGGCGTGGTGCTCGACTGGGGCGACGCGCACTGGGGCCACCCGGCGCTGGACGCCGCCCGCCTGGTCGGGTTCGCGGCGCCCGGGTTGCGGGCCGGGATCGAGCGGGCCTGGGTCCAGGCGTGGCTGGAGCACCGGCCCGACAGCGACCCGGCCGAAGCCCTGCGGCACGCCAGGCCGGCGGCGCACCTCGTCGGCGCGCTGGCCTACCAGGAGTTCCTGGACAACATCGAGCCCAGCGAGCGCGTGTACCACGAGGGCGACCCCGAGGCGGAGCGGGAACGCGCCCGGTCCCTGGCGGTCTGAGTCCCGGTCCCCGGCCGCTCCGGTTCCCGGCCGACGGGTCCCCCGCCGCTCCGGTCCCCCGCCGCTCAGTCCCCGGCGGTCCGGGCCTCGTCCAGTCGGCCGGTCCGCGCGGCCCAGCGCTCGAACACGACCGTGCCGAACGGCGGGACGGCCGCGACCAGCGCCCAGACGAGGGTCTTGCGGTCCCACCGCTGCGCCAGCATCAGCGTCACCAGCAGGTAGGCGACGAAGATCGCGCCGTGGACCGGACCGAAGATCTTGACGCCGATCTCGTTCTCGACCACCACGTACTTGAAGAACATGCCGAGCAACAGGCCGGCCCAGGACACGGCCTCGGCCAGGGCCAGGAGGCGGAACCGGCCAACGGGGCTGGAGAGCATGACGACCATTGTGGTCGGTGACCGCGCTCACCAGCCCCCCGGGGTGTCCGGTTCGCCGGTTTCAGTCCTCCCAGCGGAACACCTTGGCCGCGATGAACCCGACCACCAGCGTGAAACCGAGCAGCACGGCGGACGGCACGAGCAGCGCCTCGACGCCCTTGCCGCGCACCAGCACGTCGAGCATCCCGTCGTTCATGTGCCGCAGCGGGAACGCGTACGACACCGACTGGAGCCAGCCGGGCGCGTTCTCCACCGGGAAGAACGTGCCGGACAGGAACGCCATGGGCATGATGATCAGGTTCGCCGCGCCGGACGCCGACTCCTCGGTCTTGCAGAACGCGCCGACCAGCATGCCGACCGCGAAGAACGCCGTGGTGCCCAGGACGAGCAGCGGCAGGGCCAGGTACCAGTGGCCGGTGAGCCGCAGGCCGAACAGCGGCAGCATCGCGACCGCCACGAACACCACGCCCTGGGCGAGCGCCGTGCCGATGGAGACGAGGATGCGCGAGGTGAGCACGGTGGTCGTGCCGACCGGGGCGAGCCGGATGCGGCGCAGCACCTGCTTCTTGCGCCACGACACCAGGGTGAGCGCCGAGCCGAACACGCCGGAGAACGACACCGCCCACGACAGGATGCCGGGCGTCAGGTACTGGATGGGTTTGAGCGAGGCGTCCTCGACCGGCTCGGCCTCCAGGGTGAACGTCGGCGCCACGTTCGCCGCGCCCAGGTTGAGCTTGTCCACCACGCCGGACACGATGCCGACGACGGTGCCCGCGGCGACCTGGTCGCTGGCCGCGAACGCCAGGTCCACCCGGTTGCCGTCCACGACGACCGCGGCGGGCAGGTCCCCCTCGTCGACCGCCTGCCGGGCGGCGTCGGCGCTGTCGTAGCGCTCCAGCTCCAGCGCGCCGGTCTGCTCCAGCGCGGTGAGCACCGGGCCGTCGCCGACCGCGCCGACCTTGGTCCTGTCGTCGCCGGAGTCGCCCAGCAGCAGGCCGAACACGACCAGGAACAGCAGCGGGAACAGGAACACGAAGAACAGGGACATCCGGTCCCGCAGGAAGCCCTTGGCCATGGCCGACGCGAGGCTCTTGAAGGCGGTCACGCGCGGTACTCCCGTCCGGTCAGGTTGAGGAACACGTCCTCCAACGTGGCGGTGCGGACCTGGAGCCCGTCGAGCGTGCCGCGCTCGGCGAGCGCCGACAGGACCGGCGCGGGCCTGCGGGTGGAGATGGTCAGCGACACCTCGTCCTCGTGCGCCTGCTCCACGCCGCTGATCGCGCGGGCGTCCGCCTCGGTCAGCACGCCCTTCTGGAGCACCACGTGGGTCGGCGCGTCGAGGCCGCGGACCAGGGTGGCCGGCGCGTCCATGGCCAGCACGCGACCGCGGTCCATGATGGCCACCCGGTCGCACAGGATCTCGGCCTCGTCGAGGTAGTGCGTCGTGTAGACGATCGTCTTGCCGCGGCCCTGGATCGCGCGCAGCACGTCCCACAGGTTGCGGCGGGCCTGCGGGTCCAGGGCGGCGGTCGGCTCGTCGAGGAACACCACGTCGGGGTCGTGCACGAGGGCGCAGGCGATCGACAGGCGCTGGCGCTGGCCGCCGGAGAGGTGGTTCTCCCGCACGTCGGCCTTGTCGGCGAGGCCGACCAGCTCCAGCATCTCGTCGGCCCTGCGGGAGGACACGCCGTACAGGGAGCCGAACGTCTGGAGCTGCTCGCGGGCGGTCAGCTTCTCGAAGAAGCTGGACGCCTGGAGCTGCACGCCGATGCGGGGCAGCAGCTTGGTGTTGCGCGGCCACGGGTCCTCGCCGAGCAGCGTGACCCGGCCGGAGTCCGCGCGGCGCAGCCCTTCGACGATTTCGAGCGTCGTGGTCTTGCCCGCGCCGTTCGGCCCGAGGATGCCGAAGAACTCACCCTCCGCGACGGTGAACGAAACGCCGTCGACCGCCTTCAGGTCCCCGTAGCTCTTGCGGATGTCCGACACCACGACTGCCGGGATGCGTGCCCCTGTCATGGGCTGGAAGGTAGTTGCGGGGTGGGGCGCGCGAGGGCCGATCGACCTAAGTGGCAGGGGATCGCGACCTTCGTCGCACCCGGCCGTCGCTCTGCGCGCCGCGGCGGTGACGAGGGGTGCTCACGTTGGGCCGGGTGGAGCAGCGGGGGTCCGCCCCCGGCGCCACCGGGTCCCGCCCGTCCCGGGACGGAGTTCCGCTCACCCGGCGAACGCCCAACCGCGTGAACGAGGTGGCCGCGTTCGGCGGTCTACTCGGTGACCTCGGGGTGGGCCCCGGCGTACTGCACCCACACGGTGCGCTTGTCCGTGTCCAGCAGGTACCAGATGCGGTCGCCGTCGGTGACCTCGATCTGCCAACGGGGCAAGGTCTTCCCGTTGTACGTGCCGTGCGCCAGGCTGCCCTTGAGCTGGTGGTGGCGGTCGGTCGGCTTGCCGGCACCCGGACCTGGATCGTTGCGCATGGTCTCCCATGCCTGGCGCAGGTTGCCCGAGGCCCGGGTTTCGAGGTCCTGCCACCCCTTGATCGCCTCGGTGGTGCAGTAGCGGACGCGCCACTCGCCACCGGTGGTCGGCGGGGCGACCGGGTCGCCTTTCTTCGGGCTCACGCGGTGGCTGCCCCCGGCGCGGGGACGTCACCGAGGTCTTCGCCGCCTTGGCGGAGGATCCCGAGGAGTCGCGGATCGGCGTGGACCTCGGCGGTGTGCCGCCACTGGCTGATGAGTTGCGTGACGGGGGCCGGGGTGCCCAGCGAGCCGGCGGCTTCCAGGGTGTCGACGAGTTCGACGACGAATGCCTGCATGTCCTCGCGCGGCAGGAACCGCACCCACGGGAAGGCCGCGGGCATCACGTCGGTCACCAGCTCCCGGACGCCCTCGCTGTGCTGCATCAGCGCCACGAAGAGGGCCGTGGTGGTCGAGACGACCTCGCAGACCTCCTGCGCCCGGCCGGCCGTGGTGAGCACCAGGTCCTCCTCGTCACCGCGGCGGCGCACGAGCAGCGTTCGACTCGGTGACCCCTGGAGCTTGCGGACGGAGTCGGCCGGTTTGTTCGACAGATCGCTGAAGTTGATCTCCGAAGCAGCCGTGGACATAGTTGCAAACTACCTTAAAACTCAAACTGGTGCCAGGTGGTCACGCCTGTGGGTGACAGGTGGTCGTCGTAGCTCTGACCGGCAGGTCGCGGCAGTCCCCCGATGACGAGGACCGCCGATGGAGTCACCCCAACGGCGACGGCGGCGCCGCCCCCGGCCCGGTCCCCCACGCGGCCTCCCCCGCGTTGCCGGTCAACTCGTGCTCCACCGCCACCCCGCCGCGCAGTTCCTCCAGCTCCACCCACACCCGGTCGCGCTCCACGCCGCCCACCCGCAACGACCGCGTGTACCGCAACCGCGACGCGTCGGCGCCCGAAGCCGCCACGACGAGGTCACGCCCGTCCTCCAGGTGCACCACCGCCCGCCCGAACCGGGGCGCGTTGAGCACGAACTGCCCCGTACCCGGCACCACCGGGTACAGCCCCAACGCGCTGAACACGTACCAGGCCGACATGGTGCCCAGGTCGTCGTTCCCGGTCACGCCGTTGGGCGCGTCGACGAACAGCGTCTGCGCCGCCCGCACCACCGCCGAGGTCTTCCAGGGCGCTCCGACGAGGGCGTACATCCACGGCGCGTGCAGGTCCGGTTCGTTGTTGGGGTTGTAGCGGAACTCGTCGTAGTAGTCGTACGGGCCGACGACCCACTTCTCGCGCGCCGTGCGCGCCGGGTCGGCGACCAGGTCCCCGTAGGCGAAGAAGTCGTCCAGCCGGGCCAGCGCCGCGTCGCGCCCGCCCAGCCGCTCGACCAGCCACGCCACGTCCTGCTGCGCCAGCCACTGGTACTGCCAGGCGGTGCCCTCGTGGAAGCCGTCCGGGCCGCGGGCGCTGAACGGGGCCAGCCACGAGCCGTCGCGGAGCCGGGGGCGCGGGAAGCCGGTGAAGCCCCGGTCGGCGATCGACGGGTCCCACAGGGTGCGGTGGTTGAGGCCCCGCCGCCGGAGCGCCGCGGCGTCCTCGTCGTGGCCCAGCGCCGCCGCCATGATCGACAGCGAGGTGTCCGCCAGCGCGTACTCCAGGGTCGCCGACGCGCCGTGGTGCGGGTCGACGTCCTGGCGCTTCTTGGGGAAGTCCCGGTCGTACGGCACGAAGCCCGACGCGAGGTAGCCCGGGTTGCCCGCGCGGCCCTCGAACTGCGACGACGCGGGCGGCACCCCGGTGGCGTTGCGCCACAGCGCCCGGTACGCCCGCTCCTCCAGGCCCTCCAGCGCGCCGAACCGCCACAGGTCCACCAGGAACGGGGTCACCGGGTCGCCCGTCATGGTGTTGGTCTCCTGGTTGGCGTACGCCCAGCGGGGCAGCCAGCCGCCCTGCTCCTCGATCGCCAGCACCGACCGCGCGACGTCCCGCGCCCGCTCCGGCAGCAGCAGGGCCAGCAGCTGGTTGTGGGAGCGGTAGGTGTCCCAGAGCGAGAAGAACTCGTGGTAGGTCCAGCCGTCCGCGTGGTGCACCCGGTCGTCGAAACCCCGGTACCGGCCGTCCACGTCGTTGCCGGTCAGCGGTTGCAGCAGCACGTGGTACAGCGCCGTGTAGAACACCGCGAGGTCCTCGGCGGAGGCCGCGTCCACCTCGACGCGGCCCAGCTCGCGCCGCCAGGTGTCCCGGGCCGCCGCGCGCAGCTCGTCGAACGACCTGCCGCGCGCCTCCCCCAGGTTCTTGACCGCGCCCTCGGCGTCCACGTGGGACAGCGCCGTCGCGGCGGTCACCGGGCCGTCGTCGAAGCGCACCCACTGCCCGCGCAGGCCCGCGCCGCCCTCGGCGCCGCCCCAGTTGCCGGTCGCGCGGAACGGCCGGTCGAACGTCGTGGTGAACCAGGTCGGGTAGGGCCCGCCGCCGCAGAACGCCTGCGCGACCACGGTCCCGGCCAGCGTCCGGTCGTCCACCACCCGGACGCTGCTGGCGAACACCGGTTCCCGGTCGTTGGCCTGGCCCACGTTCACCAGCACGTGCGGCGTCGTGCCCGCCGGGAAGGTGAAGCGCTCCACGCCCACGCGCGTGGTCGCGGTGCACTCGACGGTGATGCCCGACCTGAGCGTCACCCGGTAGTAGCCGGGTTTCCCGACCTCGCCGTCGTGCGAGTAGGCCACGCCGTAGCGGCGGTGGTCGAAGGAGGCCGGCACGCCCCCGGTGGGCAGGACCGACACCAGGCCGCCCTGCTCGCCGCAGCCCGCGCCGGACAGGAAGAAGTGCCCGAACCCGCGGATCACCGGGTCGTCGTAGCGGTAGCCCGCGTAGTGCGAGCCGATCGGGCTGGAGTGCGCCAGGCCGAACGGCATCGACGCGCCCGGGAACGTGTTCCCGTCGTCCTGCGTGCCGATGAACGTGTTGACGTGCTCCACGGGGTCCACGTCAGCCCACCGCCAGGGCGAACACGTGGAGGGTCCCGCCGGTGACCGTGGCGGGCAGCGTCACCGACCGCACCCGCCTGCCGGGGTCCAGCGCTATCGGCGCGGTGGCGAACACGTGCACGTCCATCGACTGGGACTCGCCGCCGGTGCTGTTGCGGTACGGGGTGGTGGCCACGATCCGATTGTCGAACGACGGCGGCAGGTTCGCCGCCCCGCCCAAGGCCCAATCGGAGAACCCGACCGCCGCGCTCCGGGTGGTCCCGTCGTCGTAGGTGACGGTGAGCGTGCCGGACGCCTCGCCGTTCGCCGCGCTGCCCAGCAGGCCGAGCCGGGTCGCGCCGGGCGCGTCGACCGACACGACCTCGCCGGAGGCGACGACGTTGTCCGCCTCGCCCACCGGGGACGTCGGCCACGTGTAGGAGAGGCCGTCGGAGGTGACGGTGGCGCCGGGCGCGAGCCCGGCATCGGCGAGGGCGTCGCGCGAGTAGCTCCACCCGGCGCCGTCGAAGTTGCCTGCCGCCTGGTCGTCGTCCGGTGACGTGCCGGTGTTGTCGAACGCCGCGCGCAGGCTGCCCGGCTCCGCCACCAGCACGGTGGCGGTGGCGCGTCGGCCGTCGGAGAACTCGATCGGGACCCGGTGGGTCCGCTCGGCGGTGCCGGGCGCCACGGCGAGCGCCACCGGCTCCGAGCCGCGGCCCCCGGCAGGCACCTCGACCTGCCCGGACGCCGGGGTCAGGGTGATCCCGGCGGGCGGCCGGGCGGTCCACGACACCGCGGCGGCCCGCCCGGAGAGGTCCTGCGCGCCGACGGTCAGCGTCCCGGCGCCGCCCGCCGGGACGACCGGCCGGCCGGGTTCGACGAACGCCAGGCGCGGCGCCTCGCCCTCCCGGAACGACGGCGGCGCGTCGGCCGGGCCCGTGCCCCAGCCGGTCGGCGTGGCGGAGAGCGAGAACCCGACCTCGCCGCCGCGCGCGACCACCGACTCGGGCAGCCAGGTGCGGCCCTGCGGGCGGCCGTCGAGGGTGAGGCCGGAGACGTAGCGGCCCTCGCCGGTCGCCCGGATGGTGATCGGGCCGGCGCCGGGCCGGGTGATCACGGCCTCCTCGAACAGGGGGCTGTTCACCACCAGCTCGGCCCGGCCCGGGATCGCCGGGTACAGGCCCAGCGCCGCCCACACGTACCAGGAGGACATCTGGCCGAGGTCGTCGTTGCCCGACAGGCCGTCGGGTCCGGGGCCGAACAGCTCGTCGAGCGCGCGCCGGACCACCTCCTGGGCCTTCGCGGGCGCGCCCGCCCAGTTGTAGAGCCACGGCGTGTGCATGGTGGGCTCGTTGCCCAGGAACGCGTGCGGCTCCTCCGGCCCGGCGTTCAGCTCGGTGAAGAAGCGGTCCAGGCGCTCGCGGACCGCCGCGTCCCCGCCCATGGCGGTGAACAGGCCGCGCGCGTTGTACGGGACCATCCACGTGTACTGGGCGGCGTTGCCCTCGACCCAGTGGTCCGGGCTCGCCGGAGAGAACGGCTCCACGAACGAGCCCTCGCGGTCGCGCGGCTGGGTGTGCCCGGTGGCCGGGTTGAACAAGTTCTGCCAGTGCTGGGCGCGCCGCATGAACGTCCGCCAGGTGGCGCCGTCGCCCAGCCGGCGGGCCAGCTCGGCGATGGCGAAGTCCGCGGTGGTGTACTCCAGGGTGGTCGCGGGCGGACCCCACACGTCCGGCGCGCCCACGGGCACGTAGCCGAGGTCCAGGTACTCGGCGAGCCCGGGGCGCTCCACGTGGCCCTGGGTCGGCTGCGTGGCGCCGCGCAGCATCAGCAGCAGCGCCTTGGCGGCGTCGAAGTCCCTGGCGCCGAACGCGTACGCGGTGGACACCATCACGTGGTAGGGGTCGCCGACCATGACGCCGGTGTAGCCGTTGGCCACCGTCCAGCGGTCCCACGCGCCGCCCTGCTCGGCGAACGAAGCCATCGAGCGGACCATGTCCGATGCCTCGGCGGGCGCGAGGAGCGACAGCAGCTGCATCTCGCTGCGGTAGACGTCCCAGCCGGAGAAGTTCGTGTAGACCGCGTGGCCGGGTTCGGCGGTGTGCACGCGGCCGTCGAAGCCCGGGTAGCGGCCGTCGGCGTCGGAGAAGACGTTGGGCTGGAGCAGCGAGTGGTACAGCGCGGTGTAGAAGGTGGTGCGCCGGGCGTCGGTGCCGCCGGTGACCCTGATCCGGCCGAGCCGGTCGTTCCAGGCCCGCCGGGCGGCGTCGCGCACCTCGTCGAACGAGCGGTCGCCGCTCTCCGCGCGCAGGTTCGCCCGCGCGCCCTCGACCGACACGAACGACACCCCGACGCGCATGGTCACGTCCGGGTCGTCGAACGTCACCCACCCGCCCGAACCGGGGCCGGAGACCGCGGTGTCGAGACCGGCGACCTCCCGGGGCCGGTGCTGGGACGCAAGCGTTTTCGGGGCGTCGCCGAGGCCGTCCCCGACCCCGTCGCGCAGGCCCGAACCGCCGCGCTCGGTCGACCGGCCGGGCGTGACCGCGCCGTTCTTCCAGGTGCCGACCGAGGCGAACGGCTGGTCGAACACGGCGTGGAAGTGGATCCGGTAGCGGTGGTCGGCGCCGCAGAACCGGCCGCTGGTCGCCCAGCCGCTGATGCTGTCCGAGCCGATGGTGATCTCGGCGTCGTCGGTGCCCGAGATCGAGCCGGAGGTGTTGACCAGCAGCGTGGACGTCGCGCCGCCCGGCCAGGCGAACCGGCCGACGCCGGTGCGCCGCGTGGCGGTCAGCTCGACCTCCGCGCCGTTGTCCAGCGCGACCCCGTAGTGGCCGGGGCTCGCCCGCTCGGCGTCGTGGGAGAAGGTCGAGGCGTAGCGGGACGGGTCGGTGGCGGGCGACGTGGTGACCTCGCCGACGAACGGCATGACCGGGACGTCCTGGTACGTCGAGCACCCCGCGCCGGACAGGTGCGTCAGGCTGAAGCCCTTGATCCGGTCGTCGTCGTAGGAGTAGCCGCCGTGCTGGTGGGTGACGGTGTCCGGGCTCCACTGCACCATGCCGAACGGCACGTCGGCGCCCGGGAAGGTGTTGCCCGCGCCGCCGCCGGTGCCGTGGTCGTCGCCACCGGGCCGGGTGCCGACGAACGGGTTCACCCAGCGGGCGAGGTCCTCGGGCTCGGCTCGCGCCGTCGTGGGCGGTGCGACCGCCAGGCCGGATAACGCCACCACCGTCGTCAGCAGTGCCAGGGCTGTCCGCACGAGCCGCCTCCTCGTTGACAACGCTGTCCACGAACTACGCGTAATCGCATACTCGCGGAGAGTGCCGGGGCGGCGTCAACCCCGTGGCCGACTGTTGTCCGGTTCGAGACAAGGCCGGGCGTTGACATCCGTGAACACGGGGTGTGTGATTCGCGCACTATGACAACGTTGTCCGCGAGCGGTGCGGCAGGCACGCGCAAGGTCCGGCGCGCCACGATGAACGACGTGGCGCGGCTGGCCGGCGTGAGCATCAAGACCGTCTCCCGCGTGGTGAACGACGAGGCGGGCGTCCACCCGGCGACGGCCGAGCGGGTGCTGGCGGCGATCGACCAGCTCGGCTTCCGGCGCAACCTCAGCGCCCGCAACCTGCGGCGCGGCTCGTCCACCGGCACCATCGGCCTCGTGCTGGAGGACGTGGGCAACCCGTTCTACTCGGGCGTGACGCGCGCGGTCGAGGAGATCGCGCGGCTGCGCGGCAGGCAGGTCATCACCGGCTCGTCGGACGAGGACCCGGCGCGCGAGCGCGAGCTGGCGCTGGAGTTCTGCTCGCGCCGGGTGGACGGGCTGCTGGTGGTGCCCGCCGGCCTCCAGCACGGGTACCTGGTGCCGGAGATGCGCGCCGGGACGCCGGTGGTGTTCCTGGACCGGCCGGCGGGCGACGTGGTGGTGGACACCGTGCTGGTGGACAACGTCGGCGGCACGGTCGAGGCGGTGGCGCACCTGGCCTCGTCCGGGCACCGGCGGATCGCGTTCCTCGGCGACTCGCCGGACATCTTCACCGCCAACGAGCGCCTGCGCGGCTACCGCGAGGGGTGCGCGCGGTCGGGCATCGGCTACCACGAGTCGCTGGTCGTCATGGGCCCGCACGACGAGGCGTCGGTGCGCGCGGCGCTGGCCGGCCTGCGGGACCTGGCCGACCCGCCGACCGCGGTGGTGACCGGCAACAACCGGATCACCGTGCACGCCCTGCGCGCGCTGGCCGGCGCGCCGTCGAGACCCGCCCTGGTCGGCTTCGACGACTTCGAGCTGGCCGACCTGCTGTCACCCCCGGTGACCGTGATCGCGCACGACGCGAGCGCGCTCGGCAAGGCGGCGGCGGACCTGCTCTTCGCCCGGCTGGACGGCGACGGCTCACCACCGCGCCGCGTCGTGCTGCCGGTCCGGTTGGTCGCCCGTGGATCAGGAGAGGTGCCCGCACCATGAGTTCCGAATGAGTTCCGACAACCTGCCCGTCGCGCTGCCCGCCAACCAGCCGCGCCAGTTCTACCGCGGCGGCGCGGCGATCGCGGCGCTGCGGGACGCGGACGTCGCGGACGCCGGGCCCGAGGACTGGGTCGCGTCGACCACCACCCAGTTCGGCAAGGACGAGGCCGGGCTGTCCCGGCTGCCCGACGGCCGCCTGCTGCGCGACGCGGTGGCCGCCGACCCCGTGGCGTGGCTGGGCGAGGAGCACGTGGCGGAGTTCGGCGCGGACACCGCGCTGCTGGTGAAGCTGCTCGACGCGGGCCAGCGGCTGCCCGTGCACTGCCACCCGTCCAACGCCTTCGCCGCCGAGCACTTCGGCTGCCGGCACGGCAAGACCGAGGCCTGGGTGGTGATCGGCACGACCGGCCCGGATCCCGTGGTGTACCTGGGTTTCCGCGAGGACGTGCCCCCGGCCGTGGTCGCGGGCTGGGTGGCGGGCCAGGACTCGGCGGCGATGCTGGGCGCGCTCAACCCGATCCGGGTCTCCCCCGGCGACGCGGTGTTCGTGCCCGCGGGCGTGCCGCACGCGATCGGCGAGGGCGTGTTCATCGTCGAGCTCCAGCAGCCGACGGACTTCTCGATCACGCTGGAGTGGCGGGGGTTCCTGGACGGCCCCGAGGCCGGGCACCTCGGCCTCGGCTACGACAAGGCGCTGGCCTGCGTGGAGCGCCGCGCCCAGTCCGCCGACGACCTGGTGCGCCGCACCCGCGCGCTGACCGGCGCGTCGGTGGACCTGCTGGTGCCGGCGGCCGCCCCGTTCTTCCGCGCCGACCGGCTGCACGTGTCGGGCTCGGCGGCGCTGGAGCCCTCGTTCTCCGTGCTGGTGGTGCTGGAGGGCGCCGGCACGGTCGGTCCCGTCGCGCTGCGCCGGGGCAGCACCGTCGTCGTGCCGCACGCGGCGGGCGAGGTCGTGGTGACCGGCGACGTGGTCGCGATCCGGTGCAGGCCGCCGGAGGTGTCGAACCCGAGGAGCTGATGACATGGCGATGCCGCTCTTACAAGCACGGGAGTTGGTGAAGCGGTACGGGAGTGTGGAGGCGTTGCGCGGTGCGTCGTTCACCGCGCACGCCGGCGAGGTCGTCGCGCTCATCGGCGACAACGGGGCCGGCAAGTCGACCCTGGTGAAGTGCCTGTCCGGCGTCGAGCGGCCGGACGCCGGCGAGGTCCTGTTCGACGGCTCGCCGGTCTCCCTCGACTCGCCCCTGGCCGCCCGCGCGCTGGGCGTCGAGACCGTCTACCAGGACCTGGCGGTGGCGCCCGACCTGGACCCGGCGGCCAACCTGTTCCTGGGGCGCGAGCTGCGGCGGGGCGGGCTGCTCGGCAGGCTGGGCGTGCTGGACCGGCGGGGGATGCGGCGGCGGGCGGCGGCCGAGTTCGAGGGGCTCGGCGTGGTGCTGCCCAGCGCGGACGTGCCGATCGGGGCGCTGTCGGGCGGCCAGCGGCAGAGCGTGGCGGTGGCGCGGTCGGTGGTGTGGGCGAGCCGGCTGGTGTTCATGGACGAGCCGACCGCGGCGCTGGGCGTGGTGCAGCGGGAACGCGTGCTCGACGTCGTCCGGCGGGTCCGCGACCGGGGCGTGGCCGTGGTGCTGATCAGCCACAACATGCCCGAGGTGCTGGCCGTGGCGGACCGGGTGGAGGTGCTGCGGCTCGGCCGCCGGGTGGCGCGGTTCGAGGCGGCGTCCACCACGGTCGAGGAGCTGGTCGGCGCGATGACCGGCGCGCTCACCCAGGAGGAGCCGTGAAGCGGCTGCTCGCGGTGAACGCGCTGTGGACCGGCCTGGTGCTGGTGGTGCTGGTCGCGGTGTTCGGCGCGCTGCGGCCGGACGCCGTGCTGACGGTGTTCACCCTCCAGACGACGCTGGTCGAGACGTCCGTGCTGCTGGTGCTCGCGGTCGGCATGACCTACGTGATCGTCACCTCCGGGATCGACCTGTCGGTGGGGTCGGTGCTGGTGTTCTCCGGCGTCACCTCGGCGATGGTCATGAACGCCCTCAACGGCGGCGACGCGACCGAGGCGGGCTGGGGCACGGTGGCCGTCGGCCTGGCGGTCGCCCTCGGGTCGGGCGCGGCGTGGGGCCTGCTGAACGGGCTGCTGGTGGCGCGCGCCGGCCTGCCGCCGCTGATCGTGACGCTCGGGTCGTTCGGCGCGGCGCTGGGGGCCGGGCAGCTGCTGTCCAACGGCTCCAACGTCAGCGGCGTGCCGACGGTGCTGGGCAACGGCCTGGGCACCGGGACCTGGTTCGGCGTGCCCAACCTGGTCCTGGTGGCCGCCGCGGTGACCGCGGTGGGCGCGCTGGTGCTGGGCGGCACGGTGTTCGGGCGGCACACGTACGCGATCGGCTCCAACGAGGAGGCCGCCCGGCGGGCGCGCATCCCGGTGACCAGGCGGCTGGTGCAGGTCTACCTGCTGGCGGGCGTGCTGGCCGGGTTGGCGGGGTTCATGGCGCTGGCCTACTTCCGGGTCGCCTCGATCACCGGGCACGACACGGACAACCTCAACGCGATCGCCGCCGTGGTGCTGGGCGGCACGAGCCTGTTCGGCGGCACCGGTTCGGTGGTGGGCACGGTGCTCGGCGTGTTCATCCCGGCGGTGCTGCGCAAGGGGTTCGTGATCGTCGGCGTGAACGTGTACTGGCAGCCGATCGCGGTGGCGCTGGTCCTGGTGGCGGCCGTGTGGTTCGACCAGTCGAGGCGGAAGGCGAGGAACAGGCGCTAGGGAAGGGGAGGACATGTCAGCGAAGACGGTTGCTCTGGTCTCGGCGGCGGTGCTGCTCACGGCCTGCGGCGGCGGGCAGATAGGCGACACCGGCGGCGACGGGGACGCCAGGCGGGTGGTGCTCATCCCGGGGGTGGCCGCCGAGCCGTTCTACATCTCCATGGAGTGCGGCTTCCGCGAGGCGGCGACGGCGGCCGGGTACTCGGTCGACGTGCAGGCGCCCGCGAAGTTCGAGTCGACGCTCCAGACGCCCATCGTGACGGGCGTGCTGGCGAACAAACCGGGCGCGGTGCTCATCGCGCCGACCGACGACAAGGCCATGGCCGGGCCGATCCGGCAGCTCGCGGACGCGGGCATCGAGGTCGTCGAGGTCGACACGAGGCTGGAGGACACCTCGATCGCGGCGTCCACGGTCTCGTCGGACAACGAGCAGGGCGGGCGGCTGGCCGCCGAGACCCTGGCCCGCCTGGTCGGCGACCGGACCGGGTCCGTGCTGGTGCTCAACACCAAGGCGGGCACCTCCACCACCGACGCGCGGGCGGCCGGGTTCGAGGAGGAGGTCCGGAAGCACCCCAACCTGCGCTACGTGGGGCAGCAGTACACCGACAACGAGCCCGACCAGGCGGCGTCCAAGGTGACCGCGACGCTGGCCGCGAACCCCGACCTGATCGGCGTGTTCGCGACCAACCTGAACACCGGCGAGGGCGCGGCGACCGGTCTGCGCAACGCGGGGAGGACGGGCGCGGTGAACCTGGTCGGGTTCGACGCCTCGCCCAAGCAGGTGGCGGACCTGCGGGCCGGGGCGGTGCAGGCGCTGATCGCGCAGGACCCGGCGACCATCGGGCGCGTGGGCGTGGAGCAGGCGGTGGCGGCGCTGGAGGGGCGCGAGGTGCGGCGGGAGGTGGAGACGGACCTGGTGGCGTTGACGAAGGACGACATGGAGGCCAAGTCGCAGTACTTCTACAAGCAGAGCTGCTGACGCGGGCGCGGCCGGGGGGGGGGCCCCCCGCGCGGCCCACGTAAGTTTTTGGCAGCACAGAGGTAATAGAAAACCAGGTGG
>NZ_JBHWIE010000109.1:0-22550 GCF_042732085.1 Actinosynnema sp. NPDC059797 | reverse complement strand
GGGGGGGCTGGCTGGAGGGCGCGGTGGTGGCGATCGGCAACGCCCCCACGGCCCTGTTCCACCTGCTGGACCTGATCGCCGCGGGCGCGCCGAAGCCCGCCGCGGTGCTGGGCGTGCCGGTCGGCTTCATCGGCGCGGCCGAGTCGAAGGAGGCGCTGGCGGACAACCGCCTGGGCCTGGAGTACCTGGTCGTGCGCGGGCGTCGGGGCGGCAGCGCCATGACCGCCGCGGCGGTCAACGCGATCGCGAGCGAGGACGAATGACCGGCAAGCTGTACGGCGTCGGGGTGGGTCCGGGCGACCCGGAGCTGGTGACCGTCAAGGCGGCGCGGCTGATCTCCGAGGCGGACGTGGTGGTGTTCCACAGCGCGCGGCACGGCCGGAGCGTGGCGCGCCGGATCGCCGAGCCCTACCTGCGGCCGGGCCAGGTCGAGGAGCAGCTGGTCTACCCGGTGACGACCGAGGACTCGGACGACTACCAGGGCGAGATCGACGCCTTCTACGAGGAGTGCGCGCGGCGGCTGGCCGCGCACCTCGACGCGGGGCGCGTGGTGGTCGTGCTGGCGGCGGGCGACCCGTTCTTCTACGGGTCCTACATGCACCTGCACAAGCGGCTGGCGCACCGGTACGAGGCCGAGGTGGTGCCCGGGGTGACGTCGGTCAGCGCGGGCGCTGCGGTGCTCGGTCGGCCGCTGGTGGAGCGGGACGAGGTGCTGACCGTGCTGCCGGGCACGCTGCCCGCCGACGCGCTGGCCGAGCACCTCGCGGGCGGCGACCCGGTGGCGATCATGAAGCTGGGGCGGACGTTCCCGCACGTGCGGGCGGCGCTGGAGCGGTCGGGCCGGCTGGACGAGGCGTGGTACGTGGAGCGGGCCACCACCGGCGGCCAGCGCACCGCGCCGCTGTCCGAAGTGGACGCCGAGAGCGTGCCCTACTTCTCGCTGGCGCTGCTGCCCAGCCGGGGGCAGCGGCGGCGGGAGGCGCGCGGCGAGGTCGTCGTGGTCGGGCTCGGCCCGGCCGGTCCGGAGTGGCTGACGCCGGAGGCGCGGCGGGCGCTGACCGAGGCCGATGACCTGGTCGGGTACGTGACGTACCTGAACCGGGTGAACGCCAGCCCTCGGCAGCGGGTGCACGCCTCGGACAACAAGGTGGAGTCCGAGCGCGCCGCGTTCGCCCTGGACCTGGCCAGGCGCGGGCGGCGGGTCGCGGTGGTGTCGTCGGGCGACCCCGGGGTGTTCGCGATGGCGAGCGCGGTGCTGGAGGTCGCGGACGAGGAGCAGTTCGCCGACGTGCCGGTGCGCGTGCTGCCGGGGCTGACCGCCGCGCACGCGGTGGCCAGCCGGGTCGGCGCGCCGCTCGGGCACGACTACTGCGTGGTGTCGCTGTCGGACCGGCTCAAGCCGTGGGACGTGATCGAGGGCCGGCTGGAGGCGGCGGCGAGGGCGGACCTGGTGCTCGCCGTCTACAACCCCGCGTCCAAGAGCCGCACGTGGCAGGTGGAGTCGGCGCGGGAGGTGCTGCTGCGGCACCGGTCGCCGGACACGCCCGTGGTGATCGGGCGCGACGTGGGCGGGCCGGAGGAGGACGTGCGGGTGGTGCGGCTGGCCGACCTGGACGCGTCCACCGTGGACATGCGGTGCCTGCTGCTGGTCGGGTCCTCGCAGACCCGGTGGACCGCGCGCGGTGCGGTGTTCACGCCGCGCCGCTACCCCCGGTGAGCCAGGCCACGGCCTCGGCGACCGTCTCCACCAGCGGCGCGTCGGGCGCGGGCGGGCGGCGCACCACGACGACCGGCATTCCGAGGTGACGGGCCGCGGTCAGCTTGGCGGCCGTCATCGGGCCGCCGCTGTCCTTGGTGACCAGGACCTCGACGGCGTGCTCGCGCAGGAGCGCCAGCTCGCCGTCGACGGTGTAGGGGCCGCGGTCGAGGATCACGGTCAGGCCCGGGGCCGGGTCCTCCGGCGGGTCGACGGTGCGGGCCACGCCGGTGGTGAAGTGCCCCAGCTCCTGGCGGCCGGTGGTGATGAAGGCGCGCCTGCCCCGCACCGCCGCCGCCGCGTCGGCGACGGTGTCCACGTAGGTCCAGCCCGGCTGCGGCGGCCACGGCGGGCGGCGCAGCACGAGGAACGGCGTGCCGGTCTCCGCGGTGGCGGCGACGGCGTTGGCGGTGATGCGGTCGGCGAACGGGTGCGTGGCGTCCACGACCGCGTCGACGCGTTCGGCCCGCAGGTACCCGACGAGGCCCCGCACGCCGCCGAAGCCGCCGACGCGCACCTCGCCCGGCGGCAGCCTCGGCGCGCTCACCCGGCCCGCCAGCGAGGAGATCACCCTCAGGCCCGTGAGGGCCTCGGCGAGCGCGCGACCCTCCCCGGTGCCACCCAGCACCAACACGGTCCTCACGGCTGTTGCATCCTGACGTCGTGAGCACGCAACTGCGCTTCGGCTGGACGACGGGCGCCTGCGCGACCGCCGCGACCACCGCCGCCTACGCGGCGCTGCTCACCGGCGAGTTCCCGGACCCGGTGGGCATCGTGCTGCCCAAGGGCCAGACGCCGGTGTTCGCGCTGGCCCGGGAGGAGCTGGGCGCGGACTTCGCGGCCGCCTTCGTGGTCAAGGACGCGGGCGACGACCCGGACGTCACGCACGGCGCGCTGGTCGGCGCGACGGTCCGGGCGGGCGAGCCGGGCTCCGGCGTGGTGTTCCGCGCCGGGCCGGGCGTCGGCACGGTGACCAAGCCGGGCCTGCCGCTGGACGTGGGCGAGCCCGCGATCAACCCCGTGCCGCGCCGGATGATCCGCGAGCACGTCGAGCGGGTGGCGCGCGAGCACGGCGGCAGCGGCGACGTGGTCGTGGAGATCTCCGTGGAGCACGGCGAGGAGCTGGCGCGCCGCACCTGGAACCCGCGGCTGGGCATCCTGGGCGGGCTGTCGATCCTGGGCACCACCGGGATCGTGGTGCCGTACTCGTGCTCGGCGTGGATCGAGAGCATCCGGCGCGGCGTGGACGTGGCGCGGGCCGCCGGCCGCACGCACGTCGCCGGGTGCACCGGCAGCACGTCGGAGAAGGTGGCGGCGGAGCTGCACGGGCTGCCGGAGGACGCGCTGCTGGACATGGGCGACTTCGCCGGCGCGGTGCTGAAGTACCTGCGGCGCCACCCCGTGCCGCGGCTGACCGTGGCGGGCGGGATCGGCAAGCTGTCCAAGCTCGCCGACGGCCACCTGGACCTGCACTCGGGCCGGTCGCAGGTCGACCTGGGCTTCCTGGCGTCGCTGGTGGGCGACGACGACGTGGCCGCCCGGGTGCGGGAGGCCAACACGGCGCTGGGTGCGCTGCGGGTGTGCCAGGAGGCCGGGGTGCCGCTGGGCGACCTGGTGGCGGTGCGGGCGAAGGCCGTCGCGGAGGGGGTGCTGCGGGGCGCGCCGGTGGCCGTGGACGTGGTGGTGATCGACCGCGCGGGGGCGGTCGTCGGCCGGGCGGGCTGAGGGGCGGTTCACGAGCGGCAGCGGTCGGCCGAGTAGAGGTGGCTGTCGGGGAAGCCCTCGGCGGCCAGCACCCGGCCCACCACGATCACGGCGGTGCGCCTGATCCCGGCGGCCAGCACCTGGTCGGCGATGGTGGCCAGGGTGCCCCGGAGGACCTCCTCGTCGGCGCGGCTGGCCCGCGCCACCACGGCCACCGGGCAGTCCGGGCCGTAGTTGGGCAGCAGGTCGGCCACCACCTCGGTGATCCGCTGCACGGCCAGGTGCAGCACGAGCGTGGCGCCGGACCGGCCGAGCGAGCCCAGGTCCTCCCCCGGCGGCATGGGGGTGGCGCGCGCGGCGGTGCGGGTGAGCACGACGGTCTGCCCCACGCCGGGCACGGTCAGCTCGCGGTTCAGCGCCGCCGCGGCGGCGGCGAAGGCGGGCACGCCCGGGGTCACGTCGTAGGGGATGCCCAGGGCGTCCAGGCGGCGCATCTGCTCGGCCACCGCGCTGAACACCGACGGGTCGCCGGAGTGCAGGCGGGCCACGTCGTGGCCCGCGGCGTGCGCGTCGGCCAGCTCGGCGACGATCTCGTCGAGGGTGAGCGACGCGGTGTCCACCAGGCGGGCGCCCGGCGGGCAGTGCGCCAGCACCTCGGTGGGCACGAGCGCGCCCGCGTACAGGCAGACGGGCGAGTCGGCGAGCAGGCGGGCCGCGCGCAGGGTCAGCAGGTCGGGCGCGCCGGGGCCCGCGCCGATGAAGTGGACGGTCACCGGTCCTCCTCCGTCAGGGTCTCGGTCACGGACTGGGTCGCGGGCTTGGTCACGGGCTTGGTCACGGCCCAGGTGGTCACGGGCAGGTGCGGTCGCCAGGCGGTGAAGCCGCCGACGGGCGCGGCGCGGGAGACCTCCACCCGGGTGAGGTCGCCGCCCAGGCGCGCCCGCCAGCGGGTGAGGACGGCCTCGGACTCCAGGGTGACGGCGTTGGCGACCAGGCGACCGCCCGGCCGCAGGGCCTCCCAGCAGCGCTCCACCACGCCCGGCGCGGTCAGGCCGCCGCCGATGAACACCGCGTCCGGCGGCTCCAGGTCCAGCGCGCCGGGCGACTCGCCCACCACGACGCGGATGCCGGGCACGCCCAGGGCGGTGGCGTTGCGGGTGACGCGGGCGGCGCGCCCGGGGTCCCGCTCGACGGCGATCGCGCGGCACGCCGGGTGGGTGCGGCACCACTCGACGGCGATGCTGCCCGCGCCCGCGCCCACGTCCCACAGCAGCTCGCCGGGTCGGGGCGCGAGCAGCGCCAGGCTCACGGCGCGCACCTCGCGCTTGGTCAGCTGCCCGTCGTGCTCGTAGGCGTCGTCGGGGCGGCCCGGGGTGGTCGACGCGCCGTCGCGGCCGCACTCCAGGGCCAGCACGTGCAGCGGGTCGGCGTCGTCGAGGTCGTGGTGGACGCGTTCGCGCGGGCCGCCGAGCTGCTCCAGGACGGTGATCCGGGCGTCCGGGGCCAGGGCCGCGACCTCGCGGGGCGCGCCGCCGAGCACCAGCACGCGCCGGCCGGGGTGCAGGTGCGGCACGACCAGCGTGGCGGGCCTGCCGACCAGGCTGACCACCGCCACCTCGTCCAGCGCCCAGCCCAGCCGCGCGCACGCCAGCGACGCCGACGACGGGTGCGGCACGGCGCGCACGCGGTCCGCGCCCAGCAGCCGGACCAGGGTGGAGCCGATGCCGTGGAACATCGGGTCGCCGCTGGCCAGCACGGCGATCCGGTGGCCCCGGTGGCGGTCGAGCAGGTCCGGCAGGGCGGGCAGCAGCGGCGAGGGCCACGGGACCCGCTCGAACTCGCCGGGGACGAGGTCGAGCTGCCGGGAGCTGCCCATGAGCACGCGGCAGGAGGCGATCTCGTGGCGCGAGGCGTGCGGGAGCCCGTCCCACCCGTCGGCGCCGATGCCGACGACGACGATCACCGGACGTTGCCCAGCACGCGGGTCACGGTGATCTCGACGACCACCCGCTCGGGGTTGGGGCGGGGGGTGCGGTAGCGCCGCTCGTACCGCCGCTCGGCGTCCGCGACGGCCTCGGGCTCGCGGCGGATCACGGCCCGGCCCTCCAGCGTCGACCAGCGGGCACCGTCCACCTGGCACACCGCGACGGCCGCGCCCGCCTCGCCCGCGGCCAGCACGTGGCGGACCTTGCTCGAACCGCCCGAGGTGATCACGCGCGCGGTGCCCGCGTCCACGTCCAGCGTGACGCCGACCGGCACGACGTGCGGCGTGCCGTCGCGCCGGACCGTGGTCAGCGTGCACAGGTGGCGCTCGGTCCAGAACGCGCGGAAGTCCTCGCCCTTGGTCGACAACATGGGTGCATCATGCGGCACGCCCGGGCTATCGTGGAAAACGTGATGCGCCGATTTAGCCGCCCCCGGCCGGGAGACCCGGTCGTCGGGGCCTGCGGCGTGCGCTGAATCACGCGGTCCCGTCGGCGGACCGGCCAGGGGGTGCCCCCGCACCGTCCAGCCGATCCGCGAAAGGGACACCGCGATGACCCGCGACCTCAGCGACCCCGCCTACGGGCCGCACGCGATGCAACTGCTCCTCGACGAGATCCTGGCCGTCCTGCCGGGGGACGTGCGCGTCCTCCGGGATCACCCGGACGTGTCGATCGACGACAACTACACCGCGCTCGGCTACCCGCCCGACGCGGTCACCCGCGACGCCCGCTACACGCGCTACACCACCGAGGGCCGGATGTTGCGCAGCCACACCACGGCCATGGTGCCGCCCGCGCTGCGCCTGCTGGGCGCCGCCGACGACTGGGACGACGTGGTGCTCGCGTGCGTCGGCGTGGTGTTCCGGCGGGACGCGGTCGACCGGGTGCACTCGGGCACGCCGCACCAGCTCGACCTGTGGCGGATCTCGCGCCACGAGGCGTCGTTGGACGAGCTGGTGGAGGCGGTGGTCGAGGCGGCCGTGCCGGGCCTGCCGCACCGCACCACGCCCGCCGAGCACCCGTACACCACGGCCGGGCGGCAGGTGGACGTGCTGGTGGACGGCCGGTGGCTGGAGGTCGCCGAGTGCGGCCTGGCGGCGCGGCACGTGCTGGACCGGGCGTGGCTGCCCCGCGACGTGCGCGGCCTGGCCCTGGGGCTGGGCCTGGACCGGCTGCTGATGATCCGCAAGGGCGTCCCGGACATCCGGCTGCTGTCGTCCACCGAGCCGCGGGTGGCCGCGCAGATGCTCGACCTGGCCCCGTACCGACCGGTGTCGCGGCACCCCGCGATCACCAGGGACATCTCGGTGGCGGTCGCGGCGGACGCCGACGCGGAGACCATCGGCGACGTGGCGCGGGACGCGGTGGGCGACCTGGCCGAGGAGGTGCTGGTGGTGGGCGAGACGCCGGTGGCCGAGCTGCTGCCCGCGGCGGTGGCCAGGCTCGGCGCGCACCCCGACCAGAAGAACGTGCTGCTGCGCCTGGTGCTGCGCCACCCGACGCGCACCCTGACCGACGAGGAGGCGAACGCCGCGCGGGACGCCGTGCACGCCGCGGTGCACGAGGGCGATCAGCCCCTGATCTCGTTGAGGTAGTTGTAGATCGTGTACCGGGTGACGCCGAGCACGCCCGCCAGGTGGTCGACGGAGTCCCTGATGAGGAACAGCCCCGCTTCGTCGAGGACGCGCACCACCTGCGACTTGTGGGACTTCTTCATCAGCTCCACCGGCACGCCGACCGACTCGACGGCGCGTTCGACCAGCAGGCGCTGGAGGGTCTCGACGTCACCCGGGAACACCTCGACGGGGCGGACGGGGGTGGGGACTGGAGCGGGGGCGGCGGTGGGGACCGCGGCGGGGGCGGCGGGAGCAGGAGCGGTGGCTGCGGCAGGGGGCGCGGCGGGGGCGGCGGCAGGGACTGGAGCGAGGGCTGCGGGGACTGGAGCGGGGCTGGTGGGGGCGGACGCGGGGACGGCGGCGGGGGTGGCAGAGGGCGCGGCGGGGGTGGTGGGGGCGGCAGGGGGCGCGGCAGGGGCGGCGGGTGGCGCACCCACCACCCGGGCCCCGGGTCCGCGCAGCCCCTTGAGCGCTTCGGCGAACCGCCGGACCGTGCCGGGCGTGGTGGAGGCGTGCGGTGAGACGCGCACGTGCTCCCGGCGCGCGGTCGCGGTCACGCCCGCCGCCGCGAGGGCCGCGCCGACCACCGGCGGCGGCACGTCGGGCAGGGTGAACGCGAGGATGCCCGCGCGCCGCCCGGTCGCGGACACCACCTCGCCGCCGGCCGCGCGGACCGCCTCGGCCAGCGCGTCCACGTGCTCGGCCACGCGCCGTTCGAGGGCCGCCACGCCGGCCCGCTCGACCAGCTCCAGCGCCGTGGCGAGGGCGCCCGCGGCGACCGGGCTGAGGTTGGTGATCGACCAGCCGGCCGCGCCCTCCCCCACCGGGTGGACGGCGTCGTCGAACAGGCCCGGGTCCCGCGCGCCGGTCCAGCCGGACAGCACCGGGTCCAGGCGCTCCAGGGCGCGGTCGGACAGCGCCAGGAAGCCGGTGGACCAGCCGGCGCGCAGCCACTTCTGGCCGCCGACCACCAGCGCGTCGGCCGCCTCCCACGGCTCGTCGACCACGCCGAAGCCCTGGATGCCGTCCACCACCAGCAGCCGGTCGCCCACCACCTCGCGCAGCGCGGCCAGGTCGGCGCGGTGGCCGGTGCGGAAGTCCACCGCGCTGACCGACACCGCGGCGGTGGCCGGGGTCAGCGCCGCGCGCACCGCCTCGGGCGTCACCGGGCCGGCGGGCAGCCACGTCACGTCCACGCCCGGCGAGCGCGCCCACGGGTAGGTGTTCGCCGGGAACTCGCCCGCCGACACCAGCACCCCGCCGCGCAGCGCGAGCGCGAGCTGGAACAGGCCGGTGCTGGTGTTGGGCAGCAGGGTCACGCGGTCGGTGTCGCCCCGGCACAGCCGCGCGGCGGCGGCCCTGGCGCGCGGTTCCCGGCGCATCAGTTCGTCCACGGTGGACGGACCGGCCGCCGCCGAGGACTCCAGCAGCTCCGTCGACGCCTCCACCACGGCGTGCGAGGGCGGCCCGAAGCGGGCGAAGTCCAGGTACCCCTCCGGCTCGTGGAACTGGACGAGGTAGGAGGACGGGATGCGCATGGTCACCTCCGCATACCGGTCGGACATCCCAAAGTACAACTCCCTGTTGAAGACGTCCACGACTTGTTGAAGGGAATTGCCCGCGTGTCCGTTTCGTTGAGCGGGGTACCAGGGGTGTGAGCCCTGAAGTCAACACCGAGGAGGACCTATGGCCACCGTGGAGCTGACCGCGGAGAACTTCGACGAGGTTGTCGGCGGCTCCGAGATGGTCCTGGTCGATTTCTGGGCGTCCTGGTGCGGCCCGTGCCGCCAGTTCGCGCCGGTCTACGAGAAGTCCGCCGAGAAGCACGGCGACATCGTGTTCGGCAAGGTCGACACCGAGGCGCAGCAGCAGCTCGCCGCGGCGTTCCAGATCCGGTCGATCCCGACGCTGATGATCGTGCGCGACGGCGTGGTGCTCTACGCCCAGCCGGGCGCCCTGCCGGAGTCGGCCCTGGAGGACCTGATCGACCAGGCTCGCAAGGTCGACATGGACGAGGTCCACAAGCAGGTCGCCGAGCAGAAGGCGGACCAGGGGGCCTGAGCCGCCCCCGGTGGTCGGCCGCCCGGTCGGCCACCACGGGGCGGGCGGTCAGCCGCGCCCGTGCACCGGCAGCGTCACCGTCACGTCCAGCCCGCCCCCCGGTCGGGCGGTCGCGGTGGCGGAGCCGTCGTGCGCCTCGGCGATCGACCGCACGATCGCCAGCCCCAGTCCCGCGCCCGCCGGGGACGCCATCCGGTCCGCGCCGCGGCGGAACGGCTCGAACAGCCGCTCCGGTTCGGGGACGCGCGGCCCGCTGTTGGACACCGTCACCGCGCCGCGCGGGTCCAGCACGACCCGGAACCACCCGCCGGGCTCGTTGTAGAGCATCGCGTTGCGCACCAGGTTGTCCAGCAGCCGGGCCAGCAGGACCTGGTCGCCCGGCACGACGAGCCCGACCGGGACGACCTGTCCGCGCACCCCGTGCGGCGCGTGCGCGGGCGGCACCGCCAGCGCTTCGCGCACCACCTCCTCCGCCACCGCCGCGAGGTCGACCGGTTCGCGGCCGGGCAGCCCGTCCTCGCTGCGGGCCAGCAGCAACAGGCCCTCCAGGAGCTGGTCGAGCCTGTGGTTGGCGGCCAGCAGCTCGTCCCGGGCCGCCGCGATCTCCTCGGCGGTGGTGGCGTTGGCCAGGCGCACCTGGATGATGGCCCGCTCGACCGCCAGCGGGGTGCGCAGCTCGTGCGAGGCGTTGGCCACGAACCGGTGCCGGGCGGTGAACGCCCGGTCGAGGCGGTCGAGCATCCGGTCGAAGGTGTCGGCGAGGTCGCGCAGCTCGTCCGGCGGACCGCCCAGCGCGATGCGCTCGTGGATGTTGTTCGCGGACATGCTGCGCGCCTGCGTGGTGATGGTGTGCAGCGGTCGCAGCACCCGGCCCGCGACCCACCAGCCCACCACCGACGCGAACACGGCCATCACCCCGACCGCGATCACCGACACCAGCACGAGCTGGTCCAGCGCGTCCGCCTGGACCGCCTCGGCCAGCGCGGTGACCTGCGCGGGCGTCAGCGCGGCCCGCCCGCCCCCCGGCGCCGACGGCTTGGGCAGGACCGTGACGTTGGTCAGCCGGTCGCCGCCGACGGCGTCGCGGATGACCACCTCCACGCTGCCCGCCAGGGTCTGCCCGGACAGCAGCAGCACGACGCCCAGCAGCACCAGGCACGTCGCCAGGCACAACCCGCCGTACAGGAGGGTCAGCCGCAGCCGGACCCCGCTGCGCGGCCTGGTCAGACGCGGTAGCCGACGCCGGGCACGGTCACGATCAGCGGCGGGTCCCCCAGCTTCGCCCGCAGCCTGCTCACCGTGATCCGCACCGCGTTGGTGAACGGATCGGCGTTCTCGTCCCACACGCTCTCCAACAGGGTCTCCGCGCTGACCACGCCGCCGCGCGCGCTCAGCAACGCCTCCAGCACGGCGAACTCCTTCCGGGACAGCGCCAGGTGGCGACCCGCCCGGACGGCCTGGTGCCGGGGCACGTCGACCTCCAGGTCGCCGTGGCGCAGCACCGGTGACACCAGTTCGGCGGGGCGGCGGCCCAGGGCGCGCACCCGCGCCACCAGCTCGTCGAAGTCGAACGGCTTGGCCAGGTAGTCGTCGGCGCCGAGGGACAGGCCGCCGACGAGGTCCCGCTTCGAGGCGGCGGCGGTGAGCATCAGCACCCGGCTGCCGGTCCGCCCGGCCACGATCCGCCGGCACACCTCGTCGCCGTGCACGCCGGGCAGGTCCCGGTCCAGCACCACGACGGCGTAGCGGTTGACGGACAGGCGGGCCAGCGCCTCGTCACCCGACAGCGCGACGTCGACGGCCAGGGCGTGCCGGCGCAACCCCTCCGCGATCAGCTCGGCCAACGCCGGCTCGTCCTCGGCGACCAGCACCCGCAACGGATCCGCCCTCCCTTCCGCGCCACGGTAGCGGCGGCGGTGTTTCAGCGGTGTATCGGAGGAGCGAAACACCCCTGATAGCCGCTTTCGACTACACCTCCGGGGCAAGCGCGCGGTGGCCGCGCGCGGTTTCCTGGAAGGTGCCGGCCTTGATCGCCTCATCCGTCCGCATAACGCGGTTCCTGTTGTTCGGCGTCGCCCTGTTGACCACCGCGGCGTGCTCGTCGGGATCGGGCGGCACGACGCCCGGCACGACGAGCGCCATCGCCGCGGACGGCCCGGTCCGCTTCACGCAGTGCGTGCGGGACAAGGGTTTCGACCTGCCCGACCCGCCGCCGGGCGCGCAGTCCGTCGAGCTGCCCCCCGAGGCCAAGAGCGACCCGGCGATGGCCGCCGCGGTCTCCGAGTGCCGCCACTTCCTCGGCGAGGGCAGCGGCAAGCAGGCGGGCGACCCCGAGCAGCAGGACCGGGCGTTGGCCCTGGCGCGGTGCCTGCGCGAGCAGGGCATCGCGGTGGAGGACCCCGCGCCGGGCCAGCCGCTGCGCCTGGACATCGACTCGAAGGACCCGAAGGCGATGCAGGCGGTGCAGGACTGCCGGAGCAGGACGTCCGGTTCGGCGGACGGGCGGACCGGTGGCCGCTGAGCGCAGGCGCCGCCTGCTCGTGGCGGCCGTGGTCGTGGTCGTCGTCGCGGGCGGCGCGACGGCGTTCGCGCTGACGCGGCGGGAGCAGCCGGTCGCCGCGGGCGCGCAGGCCCGGCCGCCGACGGCCGAGGTGACGCGCACCGACCTGGTCCAGACCACCCGCGCCGAGGGGGTGCTCGGGTACGACGGCAGCTTCTCGGTGCCCGCCGCGCCCGGTGGCGGCATCGCCACCTGGCTGCCCGCGCCGGGTTCCGTGGTCCGGCGGGGCGAACGCGTCTACGCCGTGGACAACCGCGCCGTGCCGCTGCTCATCGGGGACACCCCCCTGTGGCGGGAGCTCGGCGAGGGCGTGGCCGACGGCCCGGACGTGCGGCTGCTGCGGGCCAACCTGCGCGACCTCGGGTTCGGGGCGAACCTGCTGGACAACGAGCACTTCTCCGGCGCGGTCGGCGACGCCGTCGCGCGCTGGCAGGAGGCGCTGGGGGTGGAGCCGACCAGGGTGGTCCGGCCGGGCGACGTGGTCGTGGCGGCGTGGGACCTGCGGATCGTCGAGGTGCGGGCCACGCTCGGCGGCCCGCTGCCGACCGTGGTGGCCACGGCGTCGGGCACGGGCCGCGTGGTGACCGTCGACCTGCCGGTGGCCCGCCAGGGCCTGGCGGCGGCGGGCGCGGCGGTGCGGGTGCTGCTGCCCACCGGCGCGGCGACGCCGGGCACGGTGGCGTCGGTCGGCACGGTCGCGACCCCGGCCCCGCGCGACCCCGGCTCGGCCGAGGGCGACCCGGCGGAGGCGACCGTGCCGGTGCGGGTCACGCTCGACGACCCGGCCGCGGCGGGGACGCTGGACGGCGCGCCGGTCTCGGTGGAGTTCGTCAGCGAGACCCACCCCGGCGTGCTGGCGGTGCCCCTGGTCGCGCTGCTGGCCATGCCCGACGGCAACTACGCCGTGGACGTGGTGGAGTCGGGCGAGGGCGGCGCCTGGAGCAGGCGGCGCGTGGTGGTGCGGCTGGGGTTCTTCGCGAACGGCCTGGTCGAGGTCTCGGCCGACGGCCTGGCCGAGGGCGTGGAGGTGCAGGTGCCGGAGCGGTGACGGACATGATCACGGCGACCCGGGTGGCCAAGGAGTACCGGGGCGGGGTGCGCGCCCTCACCGACGTCTCGCTGACCGTGCGGCAGGGCGACCTGATGGCGATCGTCGGGCCGTCCGGCTCCGGCAAGAGCACCCTGCTGCACCTGATGGGCACGCTGGACACGCCCTCCAGCGGCACGGTCGAGGTGCTGGGGCACGACGTCTCCCGCGTGCGGGACACCACGCTGTCGGCGATGCGGGCGCACTGGATCGGTTTCGTGTTCCAGCAGTTCTTCCTCGGCGCGGCGCTGAGCGCCGTGGACAACGTGGCCACCGGCCTGATGTACCTGGGCGTGCCGCACCGGCGGCGCCGGGAGCGCGCCGCCGAGGTGCTCGACCGCGTCGGCCTCGGGCACCGGCTCGACCACCGGCCCGCGCAGATGTCCGGCGGCGAGCGGCAGCGGGTGGCGATCGCCCGCGCCCTGGTGACGGACCCGGCGGTGGTGCTGGCCGACGAGCCGACGGGCAACCTCGACTCCGCGTCCGGCGCGGTCGTGCTCGACCTGCTGCACCGGCTGCACCGCGACGGCACGACCATCGTGGTGATCACGCACGACAACGACGTGGCGCGGCAGCTGCCCCGGAGGGTGCGGATCAAGGACGGCGCCGTGGTGTCGGACTCGGCCGCGCCGGGCTCGGGGGAACCTGACCGGGGAGGCCGCGGGGTGGCGGGACCGGGGGACCCCCGGTGAGCGCGCCCGTGCGGGAGCTGCCGCCGCCGTCGCTGCTGCGCGTGCCCGACCTGCTGCGGGAGAGCACGTCCGGGGTGCGCGGGCGGCCGGGTCGGGCCGTGCTGTCGCTGCTGGGCATCGCGGTCGGCGTGACCGCGGTGGTCGCCGTGCTCGGCATCAGCGCCGCCGGTCGGGCCGGGTTGCTCGCCCAGATCAGCAGCCTGGGCACCAACATGCTCACCGTCTCGCCGGGGCGGGACCTGTTCGGCAGGCAGACCGAGCTGCCCGAGGACGCGGTCGCCATGGTGGGCCGCATCGAGGGCGTGGAGTCGGTGACCGCGGTCGGCGTGCTGGCGGACCGCTCGGTGCGGCGCACCGACAAGGTCGACGCGGACGAGACGAACGGCATCGGCGTGTTCGCCACGCGGCTGGACCTGCTCGACACCCTGGGCGGCGAGGTGGCCAAGGGCTCCTTCCTGACCCCGGCGACCGAGCGCTACCCCGGCGTGGTGCTGGGCGCGGTGGCCTCCGCCCGGCTCGGCGTCGGCTCCCCCGGCGACCAGGTGTACCTGGGCGACCGCTGGTTCACCGTGGTCGGCGTGCTGGCGCCGCTGCCGCTGGCGCCGGAGATCGACCGCGCGGCGCTGGTCGGGTGGCCGGTCGCCCGGGAGCAGCTCGGGTTCGGCGGGCGGCCGACGACGATCTACGAGCGGTCCGCCGACTCCGCCGTCGGCGACGTGCGCGCGGTGCTGGCCGCGACGGCCAACCCGGAGAACCCGGAGAACGTGTCGGTCAGCCGGCCGTCCGACGCGCTGACCGCGCAACTGGCGGCCGAGTCGGCGTTCGACGGGTTGTTCCTCGGGCTGGGCGCGGTGGGGCTGCTGGTCGGCGGCATCGGCGTCGCCAACACGATGATCATCTCGGTGCTGGAGCGGCGCGGCGAGATCGGGATGCGCCGTTCGCTCGGCGCCACCAGGGGCCACGTCCGGGCGCAGTTCCTCGCCGAGTCGGCGGTGCTGTCGGGCATCGGCGGTTCGCTCGGCGCCGCGGTGGGCGTCCTGGTGTGCGTCGGCTACTCGGTGGCCGGGGACCTGCCGCTGACCCTGCCGTGGGCGGCGGTCCTGGCGGGCCTGGGCGCGGCCGTCGGCACGGGGGTCCTCGCCGGCCTGTACCCGGCGGCGCGGGCGGCACGGCTCAGCCCGACCGAGGCGCTGGCCTCGGTGTAGCGACCGGGCGCCGCGGCGGGGGCGGAGCCCGGCGGACCGGTCCGGCGACGCGGTTCGGAAGTCGCCGGACATGCGGACGTCAGCCTGAGGGGGGCAGATGGGAGCGCACAAGTTCGCCAGGCCGGCCAGGGACGAGGAGGAGGAGAGGCGGCTGCGCAGGCTCGCCGCGTCGCGCACGGTGCCGCGCTGGCTCAACCAGCGCGCCCGGATCGTGACGCTGAGCTGGGACGGCGCCACGACCGACGAGATCGCCAGGCAGGTGGGCCTGAGCCCGCGCACGGTGCGGGGCTGGCTCACCCGGTTCGACGGCGACGGGCTCGACGGGTTGGCCGACCTGCCGAGGTCCGGGCGGCCGCCCCAGCTCGGCCGGGCGGAGCGGGCGCGGCTGGTGCAGTTGGCCAGGGCGGGCGGTCCCGGCCGGCCGTGGACGCTGTCGCGGCTGGCCGCCACCGCCCGCGCGGCGGGCATCGAGATCAGCCGCAGCCAGCTGCGGCGCGTGCTGCTGGACGAGGGGGTGGCCTGGCGGGAAAAGGTCGGGTACCGAGCATGACGGGGCCCCGATTTGGCTGCGCTTTCTTATGGCACGGGCAATTCCACGCGACACCGTCCGGATGCTCCGATAGCGTGACCTTCCCACGAGCGCGGTTGACGCCCTCTGTTGTCCATACCAAGAATCGGCACGGACGTCCCACGTTCCCGGGACGCCGTTCCCACCACAAAACGACAGACGAGGTACAGCCATGTCCGAAGAATTCTCGCTCGACGCCGAGGACGTCGAAGTCACCAGGACGCCGCCCGCGTCCGCCGACTTCATCGTCGCCGACGACGACCCCACCGACCCGGTCCTGATCATCGCGGACGACGACCCGACGGACCCCGTTTTATGACCGCTGTGGAGCCGGGGCGCGCGGACGCCGGGACCGGGCCCGTCCGGGGCCTCGCGGCCCTGGTCGGTTCCCTCGGCGTCGAGCGCTTCACCACCGAGTTCCTGGAACGGCGGCACGTCCGCGTCCCGGCCGAGGAGCGGAGCGCGGACCTGCCGCTGTCCCTGGCCGACGTGGACGAGATCCTGGCGCGGTCGAGCATCCGCTCCTCCGACCTGCGGGTCGTGGCGGACGGGCGGGAGACCCCGGTGGGCCGACTCGCCGCGCCGGGTGACGGGACCGCGCTGGAGCAGCTCTACGACCGGTACCGCAAGGGTTCCACCATCGTCGTCAAGTTCCTGGACGAGCGGTGGCAGCCGTTGCGCGAGCTGTGCGCGGACCTCACCGCGGACCTCGACGCCAGGGTGCAGGTCAACGTCTACCTGACCCCGCCCGGGGCCAGGGGCCTCACCCCGCACTTCGACACCCACGACGTGTTCGTGGCCCAGGTGTCGGGTGTCAAGCACTGGCGGATCTACGACTCGCCGTACCCGCTGCCGGTGCCCGGCCAGTCCTACGCGGAGCACCGGCCGGGACCGGACCCCGGCGAGCCCGTGGACCGGTTCTCCATGCGGCCCGGCGACGTGCTCTACATGCCCAGGGGATGTGTGCACGACGCCACGTCCGGTGAGGAGGCCTCGCTCCACCTCACCATCGGCGTGCTGCCGGTGCTGTGGTCCTCGCTCGTGCGGGACGCGGTGCGGACCGCCGTCGAGCGCGACGAGCGGCTGCGGCGCGCCGTGCCCGCCGGTTCGTTCACCGACCCGGCCGCCAGGGCGGCGGCCGAGGCCGCGCTGGTCGAGCTGCTCGACCTGGTCCGGTCGCTGGTGGACCCGGCGGAGCTGCTCGACCGGGCCCGGCGGGTCGCGGAGGCGGGCCTGCGGCCCGACCTGCGCGGTCACCTGCTGGACCTGGAGGCCGTGCGGGGGCTGGAACCGGGCACGCCGGTCCGCCGCCGCGAGCGCGTGCCGTGCGTGGTCGAGCGCGACGGGGAGAAGGTCCACCTGCGGTTCCACGGCAAACGGGTGAGCCTGCCCGCGCGCGTGGACGAGCAGGTGCGGTTCATCTCCTCGGCGCGGGAGGAGTTCCGGCCCAGCGACCTGCCCGGCGGGCTCGACCCGGCGGGCCGCGTGGTCCTGGTGAAGACCCTCGTGCGCGAGGGCCTGCTCACGGTCGGCTGACGACCGGCTCCCCGTCCGGCACCTCGACGTCCCCGCCGAGGTGCCGGGCGAGGAAGCGCTCGGCCGCCGCGTGGAACGCCATCCGGTTGCGCGGTCGTGCGAACGCGTGCCCCTCGTCCGGGAAGAGCAGGTACTCGTGGTCGATCCCCTTGTCCCGCAGCACGGCCACGACCCGCTCGGCCTCGGCCACGGGCACCCTGGGGTCGCGCGCGCCGTGCGCGACCAGCAGCGGGACCGCCAGCCGGTCGATCCGCGACAGCGGCGACCGCTCCCACAGCATCGCGGCGTCCGCCTCGGGGTGGCCGACCCGGCGCCACAGCCGCTGGGCCAGGCCGGACAGCCGGCCGCCGGGCACCGAGGCCAGGAACGTCCGCAGGTCCGCGGGCGCGGCCACCGCGACACCGCAGCGGAACACCTCCGGCGTGGACGTGACGCCGACCAGGGCCGCGTAGCCGCCGTAGGAGCCGCCGTAGATCGCGATCCGGGCCGGGTCGGCCCAGCCCCGGTCGACGACGTGGCGGACCGCGTCCAGCAGGTCGTCCTGCATGGCCGCGCCCCACTGCCGGTCGCCCGCGTTGACGAAGTCCTTGCCGTAGCCGGTGGAGCCGCGGAAGTTGACCCGCACCACCAGGTAGCCCCGGTTGGCCAGCCACTGCGTCTCGCCCCGGTAGCCCCACAGGTCGCGGGTCCACGGGCCGCCGTGCACGACCAGGACCGCGGGCAGGTCCCGCCGGGGCCTGCCGGGCGGGAAGCTCAGGTAGCCGGGCACCTCGAGCCCGTCGCGGGCGGTGCAGGTGAACGGCTCGACGCGGGCCAGCGGCAGCCCGTCCAGGGCGGTGGTGTGGGTGAACAGCGGCGTCGTGCGGAGGGTGCGGCGGTCGTGGAGCCGGTACTCGGCGGGCCCGTCGTCGACCAGGTACTTGACCAGCCAGGTCCGGTCCGCGGTGTCCGCGCCCAGCACCGTGACCTCGCCCGGCCGCGCGGCGACCAGCGCCGCCACGTCGGCCTCGACGTCCGGTCGCAGCGCCTCCAGGTGCGCGCGTTCGCGGCGCACCACGGCCAGCCGCGCCTCGCCGTCCGGTCCGACGCCCGCGCCGACCACGTCGTGCCGCGGGTCCTCCGCCA
This sequence comes from Actinosynnema sp. NPDC059797, assembly GCF_042732085.1. Classification (NCBI taxonomy): domain Bacteria; kingdom Bacillati; phylum Actinomycetota; class Actinomycetes; order Pseudonocardiales; family Pseudonocardiaceae; genus Actinosynnema; species Actinosynnema sp. NPDC059797. The sequence continues at coordinate 4,655 of NZ_JBHWIE010000109.1, read as the reverse complement.
GCACCTCGGCCTCGCCGGTGGCCACGTCGACGCGCAGCAGCCGCGCGGCGGGCGCGTCGCGGCTCGACAGCAGCAGCAGGTGGCGGCCCTCGGCGGTGAAGCCGACCACGCGCAGCAGCATGGTGTCGTCGTGGCCGACCTCGTGCAGGGTGCGCCACGTCCCGTCCGGGTCGCGCACCACGACGGCCAGCCCGTCGTCCGGCTTGGTCTCCACGGCCGCCCTCGGCCGCAGGTCGGCGTCGGCGGTCCACGCCGTCACCCCCGGGCGGGAGGCCACGAGCTCCAGCTCGCCGGTGGCCAGGTCCAGCACGTGCACGTCGTGCTCGCCGGGCTCGCGCAGGTCCAGCGCCACCAGGGCGTGCCCCGGCCGGTTCGGGCGCAGCGCGACCAGCCTGGCCTGCACGCCCGGGAACGGGGTGAGGTCGCGGGAGCCCTCCTCCGGCGCGGTCACGTCCACCACGTGCAGGTGGGTCCGCTCGTCGCCGTCGCGGTCGCGCGCGTGGAGCAGGCGCCTGCCGTCCGGCGCCCAGGCGAACACCTGCACGCCCCGGTCCCGGTCGTCGGTGACCGGGGCGTACGGCCCGCCGACCGGGCCGCACCACACGTTCCGAACTCCCCCGGAAGGCGCCACGAAAGCTATTCGCGCGCCGTCCGGGGACAATGCCGGGTTCACTCGATCCGGATTCGCGAACAGCACCGCGCGGGGAATTGTCCTCGGCTTGGCCACGATCGCCAGTGTGGTGTTCACCCAATGCGCCGTCCAGCGACCGAACGGTGGACCCGAAGAACTCCGGGAGCATGATGTCGACGCGTTTCGTCTTTTCCAAAGCAGGTGGCGACCCGACCGGCAGCGGCATCACCGGCGACCCCGATCCCGGCGCGCCGGCCGAGCCCGCGGCCACCGGTCGCCGCCCGGTGGCCGCGCTGTCCGGCGCGTTCCGGGTGCTGGGCCTGGTGTGGCGGGTGGACGCCCGGCTGACCGCCTGGCTCGGCGTGGCCATCGTGGTCGCCGGCCTGGTGCCGGTCGCGGCGGCGGCCACGGTGCGGGTGCTGGTCAACGCCGTCCTGGCGGCGCTCGCGGGCCGGGGCGGGCAGCCGCTGGACGTGCGGCTGCCGGGCGTGGTCTTCGACCTGCCCGCCATGCCGACCACCACCGCGGTGGTCTCGCTGGTGGCCGTCCAGTTCGCGGTCAACCAGCTCGGCGGGGTCGCGGCGGCCGTGCGCACCGGCGCGCAGCAACTGCTCCAGGAGCGGGTGACCCAGGACGTGCGGTCCAGGATCATGGACCACGCGGCGCGGCTGGACCTGGCGTTCTTCGAGCGCGGCAAGTCCTACGACCTGCTGCGGCAGGCGCAGCAGGAGGCGGCGATCCGCCCGGTCGGCATGGTCGGCAGCGCGTTCGGGCTGCTCCAGGGCCTGGTGATGTTCGTGGGCCTGGCGGCGCTGCTGATCACGGTCAGCCCCTGGCTGGCGCTGCTCGCGCTGCTGGCCCCGGTGCCCGCGTTCGTGGCCGACGCCCGCCACGGCACGCAGGCGTTCCTGCTGTCCGCGCTGGCCGCGCCGGCGCGCAGGCGGATGGACTACCTGTCGTCGCTGCTCACCACCGACCGGCACGCCAAGGAGGTCCGCGTGTTCGGCCTCGGCGCGTACCTGACCGGGCGGTTCCGGCTCATCGGCGCGCGCTACTACGAGCGGCTGCGCGCGCAGGTGCGGCGCAGGCAGGCGGCGGCGGCGCTGTGGGGGACCCTGAGCACGCTCGCCGGCGCGGCCACCTACCTCTACCTGGCGCTGGCCGCGGTGCGCGGCAGCCTGACCCTGGGCGACCTGATGCTCTACACGGCGGCGGCGGTGACCCTCCAGGCGTCGATCCAGTCGGTCTTCTCGTCGCTGGCGACCGTGCACGAGAGCACGCTCTACCTGGACCAGCTGTTCGCCCTGCTGGCGGTGCCGGTGGAGCGGTCCGCGGGCACGCTCGCGCCCGGTCCGGCCGCGCCCCGGATCACGTTCGAGGACGTGTCGTTCCGCTACCCCGACTCGACCGGGTGGGCGCTGCGCGGGGTGAGCTTCGACCTGCCCGCCGGCGGGCTCGCGGCGCTGGTCGGCCCGAACGGGTCGGGCAAGTCCACGGTGGTCAAGCTGGCCTGCGGCCTGTACCGGCCCACGGCGGGCCGGGTGCTGCTGGACGGGGTCGACCTGGCCGAGTACGACCCCGAGCTGCTGCGGGCGCGGACCTCCGCCCTGTTCCAGGACTACGCGACGTACCAGGCGACCGTGCGGGAGAACGTGGGGCTGGGCGACGTCGGGCGCGTCGAGGACGCGAAGGCCGTGCTGGAGGCGCTGGCCCGCGCGGACGCGCTGGACCTGCTGAAAGACCTGCCGCAGGGGCCGGACACGGTGCTGGGCCGCTGGTTCGGCCGGGGCACCGAGCTGTCCGGCGGCCAGTGGCAGCGGCTGGCGCTCGCCCGCGCGTTCATGCGCGAGGACGCCGGCCTGGTCGTGATGGACGAGCCGTCGTCGGCGCTGGACGCGCGGGCCGAGGCGGACCTGTTCGCCCGGCTGGGTGAACTGACCGCGGGGCGCACGGTGCTGTACGTGTCGCACCGGTTCTCCACCGTGCGGCAGGCGGACGTGATCCTGGTGCTCGACCGCGGCCGGCTGGTGGAGTCGGGCACGCACACCGAGCTGGTGGGCAGGTCGGACGGGGTGTACGCGGGCCTGTTCGAGCTCCAGGCCGCGCCGTTCCGGGACTGAGCGCGGCCGGCTAGTCGTCGTCCATCGCGCGCGTGTCGCGGGGCGGGGCCACCGGGTCCTGCCCCGTCGACTCGCCCGCCTCCATCCGCCTGCCGCGCTCCAGCTCGGCGTCGAGTTCCGCGCCCAGCAGCAGCATCAGGTTCGAGATCCACAGCCACACCAGGAAGATGATCACGCCGGCCAGCGAGCCGTAGGTCTTGTTGTACGAGCCGAAGTTCGCCACGTACAGCGCGAACCCGGTGGAGGCGACGATCCAGGCGAACACGGCCAGGAAACCGCCCGGCGTGATCCACAGGAAGCTCGGCTGCCGCACGTTCGGCGACGCCCAGAACAGCAGCCCGATCGCGGCGCTGGCCAGCAGGAACAGCACGGGCCACTTGGCGATGTCCCACACCGAGACGAACGTCGAGCCCAGGCCCAGCAGGTCGCCGAGCCACTGCGCCACGCCGCCGGTGAGCGTGACGCCCAGCGCGGTCAGCGCGAGCAGCACCACCACGCCGACGGTCAGCCCCAGCCGCAGCGGGACGACCTTCCAGAACGGGCGCCCCTCCTCCACGTCGTAGATGGAGTTCGAGGCGCGCATGAACGCGCCCACGTAGCCCGAGGCCGACCACAGCGCGGTCACCAGGCCGACGATCGCCAGCAGCCCGCTCGCCCGCGACTGCTGGAGGTTCTCGATCCCGTTCGCGATGAAGTCCTTGGCCTCGCCCGGTCCCAGCACGTCCAGGCTGTCCACAATGGTCTGGGTGGCGCTCGGCCCGAGCAGCCCCAGCAGCGACGTCAGCAGCAGCAGGCCGGGGAACAGCGACAGCACCGAGTAGTAGGTGAGCGCCGCGGCCCAGTCGGTGAGGTTGTCGTCGTTGAACTCCTTGACCGTCCGCTTCAGCACCGCCCACCAGGAGTGCTTCGGCAGCTGGGTCGGTGCCTCGGGTGCCCGTGTCGCCATGGCCGTCGGTTTCCCCCGAAGACGGGGCGTACACCTGCGGAGTTCTGGGTAGTCGGGTGGCGAGTGAGAGGAGACGGCCATGAGCCACGTCACCGGCGACCGCGAACCGTCCACCGCCGAACTGGTGAGCCGGCTCTCCGAGCAGGTGAGCAGGCTGGCCCGGGACGAGTTCCGGCTGGCCGCGGCCGAGATGCGCGCGAAGGGCAAGCGCGTGGGCGCGGGCGCGGGCCTCCTCGGCGGGGCGGGCGTGCTGGCCTGGTTCGGCCTCGGCGCGGTCATCGCCGGCCTGGTGCTGCTGCTGGCCACGGTCTGGCCCGCGTGGGTGTCGGCGTTCGTCGTCGCGCTGGCCGTGTTCGCCGTCGCCGGCGTGCTCGCGCTGGTCGGCCGCAGGCAGATCGACCGCGGCACCCCTCCCCTGCCGGAGGAGGCCATCTCGAACGTCAAGCAGGACATCGCCACCGTGAGCGAGAGGGCACACCGATGAGCGGCCCGAAGAAGGACACCGGCCCGACCGACCCGGACGAGCTGCGCGCCGACGTCGAGCAGACCCGGCGCGAGCTGGGCGAGACCGTGGAGGCGCTGGCGCACAAGGCGGACGTGCCCGGCCGGGTCAAGGAGAAGGCGCACGAGGGAGTGGAGAAGGTGAAGGAGACCGCGACGCGGGCCAACGCGACCGTGGCCGCCGCGGCGGGCAAGACGGCCGCCGCGGTCGGGCACGCCGCCGACAAGGCGGGTGAGAAGGTGGGCAAGGCCGGCGCCGCCGCCGGGAGCGCGGGCGTCGCGACCGGTGAGAAGGCCGGCGCGGTCGGCGAGAAGGCGGGCGCGGTCGCGGCCCAGGTGGGTGAGAAGGCCGGCGCGGTCGTCGGCCAGGTGGGCGAGAAGGCCGGCGCCGTGGACGGTCAGGTGAGCGAGAAGGCGACTGTCGTGGCTGGTCAGGTCAGTGAGAAGGCGACCGCCG
>NZ_JBHWIE010000108.1:0-23122 GCF_042732085.1 Actinosynnema sp. NPDC059797 | reverse complement strand
TTTTTATTTAGGTCTTGTGGGCTGGTATATTTTTATAAGTGCACCCCCCCCGACGGCGCGGCGGCCACCCGGCGCCCGGGCCGTCGGCTTACCCCCAGGGAACCCCGCACACCCCCTGCGGCCTGGCTCCCTTGCCTCCGCCACAACCCCCGAACCACGCCCCGACGCTCCCGCCCCGACCCCGTCGCCGCCCGGTTCGCGCAGGTAGAGGGAGTTGTCCACAGGTACCCGCCGGACGCTCGCGGCGCGGTTGGATCAAGGCCAGACTGGAACTCGGTGGTGGAGCTGCCCGGCTCCACGTGAGGTGCGTGATCAACGTCGGCATTGGATCAACCCCGGAGCGGAGGGCGACCCGGCATGAAGGGGTGACGCCCGTCTGCATGAGCGCGGCCCCGACCCGAGCCGGGGCTGGTGGTCGGCTCGGCGCGGTCCAGCCCGCGCGAGGGCATGGCTGGGCGAGGGCATGGCTGGGCGGCAGCCCGTGCGGGTGCGGCCCAGCCGGGTGGGTGCCCAGCCGAATGGAGGTGCTGCCGGGCAGGGTGCGAGGTGCTGCCGGCAGGGTGCGTGTGGTGTTGCCGGGCAGGGCGCTGGTGCCGCCGGGCGGGGTGCTCTGCCCGGTGGGGTGTGAGTGTTGCCGTGCGCGGTGCTGTGCCTGGCGTGAGGGTGCCCGGCAGGGTGTTGTCCGGTGTGAGGGCGGCGTGGGGCGGCTCAGTCCAGGGTGAAGGGGTCGTACTTGATCCGGTCGAGCGGGGTGCCGGCCACCAGCATCCGGGACACCGTGGCCCGGATCATGGACGGCGAGCCGCAGACCAGCACGTCGCGGTCCTCCCACGCCCCGTAGCGGGTGACGACGTCGGCTAGCGTGCCCTGCTCGACGCCGCGGGCGCCCGGGTCCGACTCCAGCACCGGCACGACGGTCAGCCAGGGGTTCGTCATCGCGAACCGCTGGAGGTTGTCCAGGTCGTACAGGTCCTCGCGGGTCCGGCCGCCCATGAACAGGTGGACGCGGGGGTTCTCGCCCCACCGCGCCATCTCGTCGATGATCGCGTGCATCGGCGCCACGCCGGTGCCGCCGGCGACCATGAGCACGTCGCGCCCGGCCTTGCGGTCCACGCTGAGCCGGCCCATCGGGGGGCCGATGCGCCAGACGTCGCCCGCCTGGGTGTGGCCGACGATCGACCGGCTCACCCAGCCGCCCTCGACCGAGCGGATGTGGAACTCGATGATGCCGTCCTCGCGGGGCGCGTTGGCGGGCGAGTAGTACCGCCACAGGCGCGCCCGCTGGGGCGTCTCGACGCTCACGTACTGGCCCGCGCGGTACCCGACCGGGTGATCCGGCTGCAACCGGATGACGGCCAGGTCCCAGCTCACCCGTTGGTGTTCCAGCACGGTCGCGTGCCAGTACGCCGGGCCGTCGTCGGCCGCGGCGGCCTCCTGCATGGAGCGGGCCATGATCGTGTACGCCTCGGCCCACGCCAGCTCGACCTGCGGCGTCCACGCGGGGCCCGCGTACTTCTTGATCGCCGCCAGCAGCGCGGTGCCGACCGACTCGTAGTGCACGTTGACCACGCCGAACTTGCGGTGGTCGCGCCCGAGCTGCCGCAGGAACGGGATCAGGTCGTCCGGGCGGTCCACCATCTGCACGACGTGCACGAGGGCGCGCAGCAACCGGCTGCGCTGCACCTCCATGTTCGCCGGGAACATCTCGCGCGTGGCAGGCGCCAGGCTGAACAGCATGCCGTAGAAGAACTTCGCGACTTCGTCGGAGCGCGGCTCCACCACCGCGAAGCTCTCCCGGATCATCCGCACCATAGCGGTGACGCCAGGAGGAGGTTCTCGGTGTGGAGGGCTCGGGAGGGGGCTCAACACAGCGTTCGCAGTCATGGTCCGGGCGCAGTCTCCACGTTTCTGGCGGCGCCAGCAAGGCGCTACGTCCTTGTCAAGCTTCCATCCCCGACGAAGGGACATTAACCCGTCAACTGCCTGGTTGACTCCTTGATGCCACCTTTGAGTGCTATGCGGTTACAGGCGGTAGCGGGTCGCTCCGGCCAACGGGTGGATACTCCCCTATACATATACCGAAATCGAGGCTTGTGTCCCACCCCCATGCGTACCAGTGCTCTACCTGCTCGTTCGGCCTCATCCTGTCCCGGTGGGGCGGGTGGAGGGGCGCAGCGGCAGGGCACGGCGGCAGGGTGGAGCGGCGGGAGTGCGGCGGCGGGCGGGGCGGCAAGGTGCAGCGGCGGCAAGGTGCAGCGGTGGGGACGGCGGCTGGATGCAGCGAGCGGGGGACGGCGGCTGGGTGCGGCGGCTGGGAGTGCGGCGACTGGGGTGCGGTGGGAGCAGAAAGTGCTTCGGCGCGTGCGGACCTGGCCGAGGTGTGGGGGCAGGTCCTGGCCGCACGGCGTGAGGGCCAGGGTGCGGCGAGGTCGTGATCCGGTCGCGGCGGGTGCGGCAAGGTAGCGGTCGGGTGCGGCGCGGTCACGGCGGGGTGCGGTGGGGGTGTGACGCGGGTCGCGTGGGACAGTGTCGGGGGCGCCGATTTGCCCGTGCGCCGGTGCGGGCGCACGCTGGTCTCGCGAGCGGTGGTCGAGGAGCCCGCGACACGGTGACGACTGGAGCCGCACTGGTGCGGACAGCCGCAGTGGCCTGTGGATGCGCACCAGCGGATTGTGGACAACTGCCCACCTGCTGTGGACAACTCGTTACGTCGTGTGGGTGACCGGCGCCGAAGTGCCGGTCAGGACCGGGACGAGGTGCGCCGGGGCGTGAGGCCGTGCCCCGCCAGGTCGCACCACGCCACGTCCGGGAGGCGCGGCGGTGCCGGACAGCACCCGGTGTGCCGTCCGGCAACCGGCAGGACCGCGTCAGGCCTGCGCCGCCCGTTCCGCCGCACTCCGCTCCACGCAGAACTCGTTCCCCTCCGGGTCGGCCAGCACGACCCACCCGGTCCCGTCCGGCCGCCGCTGGTCGTCGACCAGCTTCGCGCCCACCCCCAGCAGCCGCTCGACCTCGGCGTCACGGGTGGTGTCGGGGCGGAGGTCCAGGTGCACCCGGTTCTTCACCACCTTCTCGTCGGGCCCCTGCACGAACAGCAGTCCCGGTCCGGACGGCATCGCGATGAGCACCTCCGGGTCGCCGGGCAGGTCCTCGTCGGTGAGCGTGCGGCCGGTGACCTGGCTCCAGAACGTGGCCAGTTCGTAGGCGTCCCGGCAGTCGAACGTGATGTGCTGGACGAGAGAAGTCATGCGCGGATCCTTGCGGTTCCCCGTTCGGGTGGCACCGGATTTTCACTCGTCCCGGTATCACGTGGCCCACGCCACGCCTCTCGCGTAGGTTGAGCGGAACAGGCTCAACTTTTCTGACGTTGACCAGGGTGACGGCCGGTGCCGCGCACCGGTCCACGCACGTTCGCCGACCGAGGTGAGGAATGGACGCTTTCAACCCGACCACGAAGACGCAGCAGGCCGTGTCGGCCGCCGTGCAGGCGGCGACCATCGCGGGCAACCCGGACGTCACCTCCGTGCACCTCCTCGGCGCCCTCCTGGCCCAGGGCGACGGCCTGGCCTCACCGCTCCTGAGCGCCGTCGGCGCGGACCCGAAGCAGGTCCACAAGGAACTGGACCAGCTGTCCCGCTCGCTCCCCGCGGCGACCGGCTCGTCCGTGTCCGCGCCCCAGTTCGCCCGGGACGCCGTCCGCGTGCTCGGCCGCGCCCAGGAACTCGCCACCGAGATGGGCGACGAGTACGTGTCCACCGAGCACCTGCTGGTCGGCCTGGCCCAGCACGGCGGCCAGGTGGCCGACCTGCTCAAGCGGCACGGCGCCACCTCGGAGGCCCTCAAGGACGCGTTCGGCAAGGTCCGCGGCTCGGCGCGGGTCACCAGCCCGGACCCCGAGGGCACCTACCAGGCCCTGGAGAAGTACGGCGTCGACCTGACCGAACGCGCCCGCAAGGGCGTGCTGGACCCGGTCATCGGCCGCGACACCGAGATCCGGCGCGTCGTCCAGGTGCTGTCCCGCCGCACCAAGAACAACCCCGTGCTGATCGGCGAGCCCGGCGTCGGCAAGACCGCGATCGTCGAGGGCCTGGCCCAGCGCGTCGTCGCCGGCGACGTGCCCGAGTCGCTCAAGGGCAAGCGCGTGGTCGCGCTCGACCTGGGCGCCATGGTCGCGGGCGCCAAGTACCGCGGCGAGTTCGAGGAGCGCCTGAAGGCCGTCCTCAAGGAGATCACCGACTCCGCCGGCCAGGTCATCACGTTCATCGACGAACTCCACACGATCGTGGGAGCCGGCGCGGGTGGCGACTCCGCCATGGACGCCGGCAACATGATCAAACCGATGCTGGCGCGCGGCGAGCTGCGCATGGTCGGCGCGACCACCCTCGACGAGTACCGCGAGCGGATCGAGAAGGACCCCGCCCTGGAGCGCCGCTTCCAGCAGGTCTTCGTGGGCGAGCCGTCCGTCGAGGACACCATCGGCATCCTGCGCGGCCTCAAGGACCGCTACGAGGTGCACCACGGCGTGCGCATCACCGACGCCGCCCTGGTCGCCGCCGCGACCCTGTCCGACCGCTACATCACCGCCCGCTTCCTGCCGGACAAGGCGATCGACCTGGTCGACGAGTCCGCGTCCCGGCTGCGCATGGAGATCGACTCGCGCCCCGTCGAGATCGACGTGGTCGAGCGCGCCGTGCGTCGGCTGGAGATCGAGGAGATGGCGCTGGCCAAGGAGTCGGACCCGGCCTCGCTGGAACGGCTGGCCGCGCTGCGCGCCGAGCTGGCCGAGAAGCGCGAGGAGCTGTCCGCGCTGACCGCCCGCTGGCAGAACGAGAAGAACGCCATCGAGAAGGTCCGCGACCTCAAGGAGCAGCTGGAGCAGCTGCGCGGCGAGTCGGAGCGGGCCGAGCGCGACGGCGACCTGGGCCGTGCCGCCGAACTCCGCTACGGCCGCATCCCGGCGCTGGAGAAGGAGCTGGAGGAGGCCAGCCGCACCACGCAGGACGCCGCGGTGATGCTGAAGGAGGAGGTCGGCCCGGACGACGTGGCCGACGTGGTCTCCGCCTGGACCGGCATCCCGGCGGGCCGCCTGCTGGAGGGCGAGACGGCGAAGCTGCTGCGCATGGAGGACGAGCTGGCCAAGCGCGTGGTCGGCCAGTCCGAGGCCGTGCGCGTGGTGTCGGACGCGGTCCGGCGCACCCGCGCGGGCGTGGCCGACCCCGACCGCCCCACCGGCTCGTTCCTGTTCCTCGGCCCGACCGGCGTCGGCAAGACCGAGCTGGCCAAGGCGCTGGCGGAGTTCCTGTTCGACGACGAGCGGGCGATGATCCGCATCGACATGAGCGAGTACTCCGAGAAGCACTCGGTGGCCCGCCTCGTCGGCGCGCCCCCCGGCTACGTCGGCTACGACCAGGGCGGCCAGCTCACCGAGTCGGTCCGCCGCCGCCCGTACAGCGTGGTGCTGCTGGACGAGGTCGAGAAGGCCCACCCGGACGTGTTCGACGTGCTGCTGCAGGTCCTCGACGACGGCAGGCTCACCGACGGCCAGGGCCGCACGGTGGACTTCCGCAACACCATCCTGGTGCTGACCTCGAACCTCGGCTCGCAGGTCATCGCGGACGCCTCGCTGGACGACCGGCAGCGCCGGGACGCGATCATGACCGTGGTCCGCGGCCACTTCAAGCCGGAGTTCCTCAACCGGCTCGACGACGTGGTGGTGTTCCACGCCCTGGCCACCGAGGAGCTGACCTCCATCGTGGACATCCAGGTCGACCGCCTCGGGCAGCGCCTGGCCCAGCGGCGGCTCGCCCTGGACGTCACGCCGGCCGCCCGCGACTGGCTCGCGCTCAACGGCTTCGACCCGGTGTACGGGGCGCGGCCGCTGCGCAGGCTGGTGCAGTCGGCCATCGGGGACCAGCTGGCGAAGGAGCTGCTGGCCGGCGAGGTCCGCGACGGCGACACGGTGAAGGTCGACGTGCTCGACGACCAGTCCGGGCTGATCGTCGGCCGGGGCTGAGGGCGCCGGTCGGTGGGCGCCGGTCGGTGGGCGCCGGTCGGTGGGCGGCACCGGTCGTGGACCGGTGCCTGCCCGCGGGCGGGAGTTCACGGGCCGGCTGTTCACGGGCTGGCCGCTCGTGAACCGGCTTTTCGTGGGCTGATTGCTCGCGGCTGACCGCTCGTGGGCAGGGTGACTGGGAGCCGACCACCCGTGAGCTGGGCGTTCCCGCGCCCGGCCGCTCGCTGCGCAGGGGTCCTCGCCAAGGGGACCCCTGCTTTTATTGTGCCGGCGGGGTACGACAAAAATCGCCGGTCGGGGGTCGAGACCGCCGCCGTGCGGTCCGGTGCTCGTCACCCGTCCGGTTCGGCGCTCAGCCGGACGGCCGCGCCCCGACGGGACCCGGGATCACCGATCGTGTCGATCTAGACCCCGCGACCTGGTACTTCGGGTAACGGCTTGATCCGAACGCGGGAACCGCGCCGCCGGTGATCTTCGATTGTTCCCCGGCGCCCGCTACTCTCGCACCGTGGGTATCCCGGCGTGGGTCTGGTTCACCGTCGCCGCTGTCGCGGGCGTCGCGGGGTTCGCCCTGCTCGCCACCGATCGGGCGCAACGAACCGCGCGTAACCGCGAACGCCGCCGCTGGGCGGCGCTGCGCGGGTGGCAGTTCGAGGAGACGGACCACGTGTTGCCCACGCGCTGGGAGAGCGGCGCCATCGCCTACTACGGCGCGGGCGTGGCCAAGGACGTGGTGGCGGGCTCGACGTTCACCGCGGACGGCCGCCGGCAGGTCTACGTGCTCGACCACGAGACCGGGGGCAAGGTGAACTCGGTGCTGGTGGGCGTGCGCTGCCGGCGCGCGCTGCCGGTGGTCGTGGAGCTGTGGCTGCCCAGCGTGCCGTTCCAGCGCGACCAGATGCCCGACCTGCTCGGCCCGGTCGGCTCGCGGTACGCGTTCGTCAGCGAGCTGCCCGCCGCGCGCAAGCTCATCACCCCCGACCTGGTGGACGCCGCCGAGGAGATCGGCGCGGACGTCACCGTGGTGTGGCTGGAGAACGACTGGGTGCTGGCCGCCGCGCCACCCGGCTCCACACCCGCCCGCCTGGAACGGCTGCTGCGCGACCTGGGCGAGCTGGCCGACGTCGTCGACCCGTTCGACGCGGACGACGACTCCGACACCGGTGGCGAGGTCCACCGGCCGCAGTTCGGGCGCAAGCAGTGACCCCGCCGGTCGCCCTCGTCACGGGCGCGTCGTCGGGCATCGGGGCCGCGTTCGCCCGCCGGCTCGCCGCCGAGGGCCACGACCTGGTGCTGGTCGCCCGCGCGGTGGACCGGCTGGAGGAGACGGCGGCCAAGCTGCGCAACGCGCACGGCATCACCGCCGAGGTGCTGCCCGCCGACCTGTCCACCGAGGCGGGGCGGGCGACCGTCGCGGACTTCCTCGCCGCGCGCGAGGTGGACCTGCTGGTCAACAACGCGGGCTTCGCGCTGTCGAGCGAGTTCGTCACGGCGGACCCGGCGGCGCTGGAGTCCCAGCTGGACGTGAACGTGACCAGCGTGCTGCGGCTGACCCGCGCGGCGCTGCCCGGCATGATCGCGCGCGGTCGCGGCGCGGTGGTGAACGTGGCCAGCGTCGCGGGTTTCCTGCCCGGCCGGGGCACCACCTACAGCGCCGACAAGGCGTGGGTGATCTCGTTCTCCGAGGGCATGTCCATGGCCACCGCGGGCACGGGCGTGCGGGTGATGGTGCTGTGCCCGGGGTTCGTGCGCACCGAGTTCCACCAGCGCGCCGGCATCGACATGTCGAAGACGCCCGAGGTGCTGTACCTGGACGCGGACCACGTGGTGCACGACGCCCTGGCCGACCTGCGGGCGGGCAAGCAGCTGTCCATCCCGGGCAACCAGTACAAGGCCATCACGCTGCTCGCCCGGCTCGCGCCGCGGGCCCTGGTCCGCCGGATCGCCTCGCGCGTCGCGGGCGGCCGGGGACGCACCTAGGTCCGCGGGAACCCGACGCCCGTCCCGCCCGTCCGAGTCCACCAGTTGGCTCGAAGAGGGGACCGTCGATGGGCGAAGAGTTCAGGGTGGAGCCGTCGGAGCTCCGCGGCTACGCCGGGTTGCTGACCCGCAACGCGCAGCACTTCCAGGTGATCAGGGAGCACGCCGTCGCCAAGGGTGGCGACACCTCCGGGTTCACCGGGCTGCTGTCGCTGCTCCAGCCGGTCGTCACCGGTGTCGCGAACCTGTACGGCGAGACCCTGGACTTCGCCAACCAGATGATGACCAAGGAAGCCGAGGGCCTGACCGCGGCGGCCGACACCTACCAGCGCGGCGAGGAGCTGGTGATGAGCCGCATCGACCGGGTGCTCGCGCAGCTGGCCGACGTCGCCGAGGCGCCCACCGTCGGTGGGGGTGGCCGGTGACCGCGTACGCCGACGTCGAGGACCCCCGGGTCGCGCTGGGCGCCGCCGCCGAGGACCGGCCCGGCCGGCAGAGCACCCGGGAGCTGATCGAGAAGGCCGGCTGGAAGATCCAGGGCGTCAACTGGATCTACGAGAAGGTCACCGGCGAGAACCTGGTCGAGGCGCTGATCAACCCGCTGCTCGGCGACTTCGAGAAGATCGACGAGAACGCCAACGCGTGGGACCGCGTGGCCAAGGCGCTGGACTCGGTGCGGCACAACGTGGACGCGGGCGTCGCGCAGCTCTCGCCGCACTGGGACGGCGACGCGGCGCAGGCGTTCGAGCTGCGCATGAGCACCATGTGGGTCGTCGCGATCGAAGCGGACTCGCAGGTCGCGCGGATCATCGGCAACCAGTTCCGGTCCACCGCCTCCACCTGCCGCACGGCGTGCGGGCTCGCGCTGACGCTGCTGGACATGCTCGTCGGCAAGCTCATGGAAGCCGCGATGACCGCGTGGATCCCGGTCGTCGGCTGGGGGCGCGCGGTGTGGATGGTCTACGACGCCATCCAGATCGTCGACGCCATCCGGAAGATCATCATCTCCATCCAGACGCTCATCGAGGGCGTCCAGGGCATGGTCGACGGCATCGTCGCCATGGGCACCGCGCTGACCAAGCTGAAGGACGTGCGCGACGTCAACGACCTCCTCGACGTGCTGGACGCCTACCAGGACGGCCGGGAGAAGTACGACAACGGCGTGGCGGCCGCGAAGTCCGGCGGCATCGGCATCGCGATGGGCGGCTACGGGCTCGGCAAGGCCGGCTACTCGGCGCACGGCCGCTACCAGGCGCCGCCACCGACCGCGCCGACCGCGCCGGCACCGGCGCCGGCCGGCTCCGGTGGGGGTGAGCAGTGACGTTCCCGTACGACAGAGCGCGGTTGGACGCGCTGGTCGCCGACGTGGAGGCGCGGCTGGCGAACGTGGAGCGGACCGCGCGGGCGGCGAGCCAGGTGCGGATGCGGTCACCGGGGCTCGGCGACGCGGACCTGGCGGAGATCTCGCGCTACGCGAACTCGTCGGGCGCGCCGCGTGAGCTGAAGGAGCTGGCGCGGCGCGTCGACGCGGGCGAGCTGTCCTGGCGGGACGTCGCTTCGGGGCGGGCCGTGGACGACGAGGGCGTGCAGCGGGCGTTGCGGGCGGGCGTGCCGGACCTCCAGCGCGCCTACACGGCCCTCCGGGAGGGCGACGACCCGGAGGACGTGGTGGCGTCGGGGCGGCCGCGCGTGGTCGGCGACGACGAGGACGGGCCGGGCGAGTTCACCGAGGACGCCTGGTAGTCGGTGCCGGTCGGTGGGCGGGCCCGGCTGGTTCAGGCTGGGCGGTCCGGCTGGGCGGTTCCGGCCACGGCCGGTCGGCTGGTTGACCCGCGGTCGGTTGTCCACAGGGGACGCTCGGCGCGGCGGGTTTCGTCGGTGGTGCGTGGAAGGATCGAATGCAGGGGTCCCCCTGGGCGGGGGACCTCTGTTCGGCGAGTGCGGTGCGTGGTGGGGCCGCTCCGGCCGGTTCGGCTCAGGTCGGGATCCCGGATCGGGATCTGGAGCCGGGACCCCGAGCCGGGACCTCTGGCTGGGATCTGGAGCCGGGATCTCGGATCGGGGACTCGGATCGGGATCTCGGGCTGAAGTCTCGGGCAGGGACCTCGGACCGGGACCTCGGACCGGGACCTCAGACCGGGGTCGGGAAGTCGAAGCCGCCGCTGCCCGTGTGGTTGGTGCCGGCGCCCCGCACCACGTCGTAGGCGACGGCGGTGGCGATGGCCAGGGAGCGCAGCGGCTCGGGGGTGCCCGGGTGCAGGCGGAGCACGTCCCGGCGCACCCGCTTCCCGTCGCGCTTGGTGATCGCGCCGGCGGTGAAGTTCGCGACCTCGTGGAACAGCGCCAGCCGTTGGCCGGACGGGTCGAGCAGGGCGTACGCGCCCCGGCCCTCCAGGCGCACCGCGCCGACCGGGGAGCCGTCGGGGCGGGTGACGTTCGTCGGCGGTCGCCAGCGGCCCTTGTCGATCAGCAGCACGGGCCGGCCCCGGTGGGTCAGGGACAGGGCGAACGCCGTGCGGCCGGAGAAGCCGGTGAGGCGCAGCAGCCTCCGGAGGGGGCCCAGCAGCCCGCGGTCGGTGACCGCGCCCAGCGGTTCGCCGTCCTCGGCGTGGACCCGGACCTCGTACCGGGAGCCGAACAGGTGGCGGGCCGGGCCCCAGGGCTGCTCGACGACCAGGGTGTGGATGCCGGGAAGGGTCACGGCGCGCAGCCTACGGCGGGGTCGTGGTGTGTCGGGGCGCAACGGTGTATGACAGTCTTGGCACCCGTGCGAACCGATGTGGTGCTGGACCCCGACGCCAAGGCCGAGTTGGCGCGGTTGGTGAGCGAGTTGGCCGTGGTGCACGGCAAGGTCACGCTGTCCTCGGGCGCCGAGGCCGACTACTACGTCGACCTGCGCCGGGCGACGCTCCACCACGCGGCCGCGCCGCTGATCGGCCGGCTGCTGCGGCAGCTCACCGCGGACTGGGACTTCGCGGCGGCCGGCGGGCTCACGCTCGGCGCCGACCCCGTGGCCTGCGCGATGATGCACGCCGCCGCGGCCGGGGGCGAGGTGCTGGACGCCTTCGTGGTGCGCAAGGCGGGCAAGCAGCACGGCATGCAGCGCCAGATCGAGGGCTTCGACGTGGCCGGGCAGCGCGTGCTCGCGGTCGAGGACACCTCCACCACCGGCGGCAGCGTCCTGACCGCCGTGGAGGCGTTGCGCGCCCACGGCGCCACCGTGGTCGGCGTGGCGACCGTCGTGGACCGCGGCACGGGCGCGCGCGAGGCCGTCGAGGCCGCGGGCCTGCCCTACCGCTACCTGCTCGACCTCGCGGACCTGGGCCTCGGCTGACATGGTCTCGCTGGTCCTGCTCCTGGTGATCTTGGCGATCCTCGGTGTCGGGATCGCGGTGGGGTTGTCGCGCCGGAAGCGGAACCCGTTCACGGACCAGGGGTTCGTGAACGAGTGGGAACAGCGGATGCGGGCGCTGGAGGCGTCCCTGGGGTGGCGGTTCGTCGCCGAGGACCAGGGGTTCCAGGAACGCGTGCCGCAGATCGGCCGGATGCTGGAGGCCGACCGCAGCCGGGTGAAGTTCCAGCTCGTCGGGCACTGGCGCGGCGTGCCCGTGCTGGCGGTCGAGGTGGTGCTGCGCACGGACAACGCGGTGACCGCGGGGTACCGGTCCTACTCGGTCGTGGTCGTGCCGCGGCCGATGCCCGGCCCGTGGGTGCTGATCAGCCCGCGCAGCGACACCGCGTGGAGCCTGTTCGAGCAGTTCACGGCCACCGGCGACCCGGTCTTCGACGCCCGCTACGAGGTGCGCCGCAAGAACCCCGCGTTCGCCTCCGCCCTGCTCGGCTCCGGCCTGGCGCACGCGCTGCTGCACGACCCGCGGGCCAACGGCGTGGCCATCGCCTTCGACGAGCACAACCTGGCCGCCGCCGTGCCCGGACCGCTGGTGGGGGCGCCGCTGCCGGTGCTGGCCGACCTGCTGCTGGACGTGGCGGGCAACGTGCCGTGGCAGGCGCTGCCCAGGGGGTGACCCCCGGGTCGACGGACCGTCCGATAACCGGGAATTCGCCAACGCGTGATCGTCTGCGGGCCTACCCTGGTGGGCAGGGAGGTCCCTATGGTGGCGCGCGCGTTAGCCGAATCGGTCATGGTGGTGCACTTCGGGGTCCTGGGATTCCTGGTGGTGGGCGGCTTCCTGGCCTGGCGTTGGCCGAGGGTCGCCTACTTCCACGCGGCCATGGCCGCGTGGGGGCTGCTGGTCGTGCTGTTCCCGATCCCCTGCCCGCTGACCTGGCTGGAGAACACCTTCCGCGAGGCCGCCGGGCAGGAACCCCTGGCGGTCGGCTTCATCGACACCTACATCGACGGCGTCCTCTACCCCGACTCCGCGGCACGCCTGGTGCAGGTGCTGGTCGCGCTCGTCGTGCTCGGCTCGTGGGTCGGCCTCTACCTCAGGCGGCGCGCCGGGCAGCGCACGTCGCCGGGCGCCGGGGCCTACCGCTGAACCGGCCTACCATGGCCCGGTCGTTCGAGACCGGTGGTCGAGGTAGGTCGGGGCAGGTCGGGGGTGCGGTGGTCGGGCAGGTCGGGGCCGGGCGGGCCGGGGCCGGGCAGGTCGGGGCTGGGCAGGTCGAGGCCGGGCAGGTCGGGGGCGGCCGGGCCGGGGGCGGGCAGGTCGTCCTGGAGGGTTTCCACGCGGTCAAGCACGCGCTGAGGTTCGGCGCGCGGATGCGGTCCGTGGTGGTGCTGGACCCGGACCGGGCGCTGGGGCTCGCGCGGTCGCACGCGCCCGACCTGGTGGGCGAGTTCGAGCGGCGCGCCGAGGTCGTCGACGCGGACGAGTTCACCCGGCGGATCGGGCGCTCCCACCCCACGGGGGTCGCGGGGATCGCCGAACGCCCGGCGGACCCGGTGGAGCGGGTGGCCGGCGCACCGCTGGTGCTGCTCGACAACCCGCGCAACCTGGGGAACTTCGGCGCGGTGATCAGGGTCGCCGCCGGGCTGGGCGCCGGGGGCGTGGCGTCCCTGGGCGACGTCGACCCGTGGCACCCGAACGTGCTGCGCGGCAGCGCCGGGCTGCACTTCGCGCTGCCGGTGCGGCGGCTGGGCGGCGTGGACGAGGTGGAGGGGCGGGTCGTCGCCTTCGACGCCGGCGGCGCCGACCTGCGGGACCTGCGCATCCCGGACGACGCCGTGCTGGCCTTCGGGTCCGAGCGCCACGGGCTGTCGGAGGCGGTGCGGGCGCGGGCCGACCTGGTCGTGTCCCTGCCGATGCGGCCGCTGGTGTCCAGCTACAACCTCACCACGAGCGTCGCCATGGCCCTGTACCACTGGGAGCTGTTCCGACGAGCGTCTTGACCGGTTCAGTAGGCACCCTGGGCAGGTGACCGCACCGAAGCTCCTCGCCACGCGCGCCGCTGTCGCGGAACGTGCCGTCGAGTCCAGGCACCTGCGCCGCGTCTGGGGGCTGCCGGGCACCGCGCTCGGCGTGGTCTCGTGGCCCGCCGGCCCGCGCGACCGCCTGCACGTCCGGTTCAACTACTGGTGGCAGGCGCACCTGCTCGACTGCGTGCTCGACGCCCAGCTCCGCTCGCCCCGCGACGCCCGCGTGGCGCTGGTGCGGCGGCTCGTGCGCGGCATCCGCCTGCGCAACCTCGTCGGGTGGACCAACGACTACTACGACGACATCGCGTGGCTGGGCCTGGCGCTGCTGCGCGCCGAGCGCGAGGTCGGGGTCGCCCGGCCCCGCGCCGTCGAGGAGATCGCGCGGCGCCTCCGCGCCGGCTGGACCGACCACGGCGGCGGCGGCATCTGGTGGAAGCGGAACGACGACTTCAAGAACGTGCCCGCGAACGGCCCGGCCGCCATCTTCTTCGCCCGCCTCGGCACGCGGGCCGACCTCGGGCGGGCCCGGTCCATCGTGGACTGGGTCGAGGAGTGCCTGCGCGACCGGGAGACGGGGCTGCTGTGGGACGGGCTGCACGTCCACCCCGACGGCTCGGTGCGGGAGGTCGAGCGGAACCTCTACACCTACTGCCAGGGGGTCGTGCTCGGCGCGTGCGTGGAGTTGGGCGGCGCGTACGGGGACAAGGCCGCGCGGATCGTCGACGCCGTGCACGAGCACCTCGCGGTGGGCGGCGTGCTGCGCGGGCACGGCGGCGGCGACGGCGGGCTGTTCGGCGGGATCCTCACCCGGTACCTCGCGCAGGCGGCGCTGCGACTGGACCGGCCGGAGGCGGCGCGCGCGGCGGACCTGGTGTTCGCCTCCGCCGAGGCGGTGTGGGCGAACCGGGCCGCGGTGGTCAGCGGGCCGCTGTTCGGTCCGGAGTGGAGCGAGCCGGCGTGCCCGCCCGAGGGCGACCGGCCGCCCGGGCACGGGTGGGGTCGGGAGCGGGGACGCGGGTGGGCGCGGTCGGAGCGCGACCTGTCGGTGCAGCTGGGCGGGTGGATGGCCGTCGAGGCCGCGGCGTTGCTGGAGCGCAACGGGCTGACGTCGCAGCGGTGAGGCGGTGGGGTGAGGCGGTGGTGTGGGGTGGCGCGGTGGTGTGGCGCGGTGGGGTGGGGCGCGGCGGTGGCGCCGGGA
The DNA here is from genome assembly GCF_042732085.1 of Actinosynnema sp. NPDC059797. Lineage (NCBI taxonomy): Bacteria > Bacillati > Actinomycetota > Actinomycetes > Pseudonocardiales > Pseudonocardiaceae > Actinosynnema > Actinosynnema sp. NPDC059797. The sequence goes on along the minus strand of NZ_JBHWIE010000108.1, from coordinate 8,551 downwards.
ACTCCTACTCGTGGCAGCCGCACGACCGGCGGTGCCGCAGCGTCGGCGGCAGCCGGATCGTCTCGGGCGCCCGGTCCGGCTCCTCGATGCGCGCCAGCAGCAGCCGCACGGCGGTCCGGCCGATCTCCTCCACCGGCTGCGCCATCGTGGTCAGCGGCGGGTCGACCAGTTCGGCCCACTCCACCTCGTCGTAGGTCACCAGGGCCAGGTCCGAGCCGATCCGCACGCCGTGCGCGCGGGCCGTGCGCAGCACGTCCACCAGCACGTGGTGGTCGCCCACCACGACCCCGCTCACCTGCCCGAGCAGCGGCCCCAGGGACGCCCGCACCAGCGCCTCGTCCCACGCCAGCCCGGCCCGGCCGAGGCCCAGCCGGTAGCCGAGCACCCGCTCGTCGGTGGTGGCGAGGCCGGGCGTGCCGGGCACCAGGCCGATCCGCCGGTGCCCCAGGTCCGCCAGGTGCCGGACCAGGGTGGACGTGGCCTGCACGTTCTCCGGCCCGACCTGGTCGGTGTCCTGCGCCACGGTGAGCCGGTCCACCAGCACCGTCGGCACGCCGAGCCGGCGCAGCTCGGGCAGCGCCGCCGAACCGGACGTGGGCGTCAGCAGCACCCCGTCCACCCGGCGCGACCGCAGCATCCGCACGGCGGCCTGCTCGCTCTCGGCATCACCCTGCGTGTTGATCAGTACCAGCGTGTAGCCGGCGCGGGTCGCCTCGCTCTCGATCGCCGCGATCAGCTCGGCGAAGTACGGGTGGGACACCAGCGACACCGCGAGCCCCAGCGACTTCGTGCCGCCGGTGACCAGCGAGCGCGCGATGGCGTCGCCGGTGTAGCCGGTCTCCTCGATCGCCTTCAGCACCCGGTCCCTGGTGTCCGGCGCGACCGGCCTGGTCTCGTTGATCACGTGTGAGACCGTGGTGATGGAGACGCCGGCAAGACCGGCGACCTCCCGCATGGTGACCATGGAGCCGTCCCCGTCTGAGCTGCGCAAGCGATTGCGTGCCGAACTTTACCTGGTAGGAGGTCGGAACGTGGTTTCCGTGCTGTGTGTCGGGCTGACCACGGTGGACGTCAGCCAGCTGGTGGCCGAATTCCCCCTGCCGGGTCAGAAGGTGCAGTCGCTCGGTGTCCACCTGGCACCGGGCGGCCCGGCGGCGAACGCGGCGCGCGCGGTGGCCGCGCTGGGGCACCGGGCGGTGCTGCTGACCGCGCTGGGCGGTGAGCTGGGCTCGTTCGCCCGGGAACGGCTGCGGCCGGTGGAGGTGCGGTCGGTCGGGGCGGGCGGCCCGGCGCTGAGCATGGTGGTGGTCCGGGAGCGCGACGGCGAGCGGACCGTGGTGTCGCGCAACGCGGCGGGCTTCGACGGGGCGGGCTTCGACGGGGCGGGCTTCGACGGGGCGGGCTCCGACGGGGCGGTGGGCGGAGCCGGGGAGGCCGCTGGGGAGGCCGCTGGGGACACCGCTGTGGATGCCGTCGTGGACGCCGCGGTGGGTGAGGCGGACGTGGTGCTGGTGGACGGTCACCTGGGACGGTTGGCGCTGGCGGCGGCCCGCCTGGCGCGGCGGCGGGGCGTACCCGTGGTGCTGGACGCGGGGAGCTGGAAACCTGTGCTCGACGACCTGCTGCCGCTGGTCGACGTCGCGGCGTGCGCGGAGGGCTTCGAGCTGTCGGAGCGCGAGGTGCACGACCGGGGCGTGCCGCTGGTGATCCGCACGCACGGCCCGCGCCCTGTCACCTGGTCGCGCGGTGGTGCCGCCGGCTCGCAACCGGTACCTGTTGTCGAGGTGCGCGACACCAACGGCGCGGGCGACGTGTGGCACGGCGCGCTGGCGGTGGCGGTCGCCCGGGGCGACGGGACGGCCGACGCCGTCCGCTGGGCCAACGAGGTCGCCGCGGTGCGCGTGCGCAACACCGCGTGGGATTGGGTGGAGGAGCTGGAACGGTGGCGGGACAGGCGGTGAGGTTCGACGAGCTGGTGGACCGGGCGCGGGTGCTCGTGGACACCGGCGAGCGCAAGCTGCTCGGCATCGGCGGCGCGCCGGGCTCCGGCAAGTCGACGCTGGCGCGGCGGCTGGTCGACGCGCTCGGGCAGGACGCCGTGCTGGTCGAGATGGACGGGTTCCACCTCGCCCAGCGCGAGCTGGAGCGCCTGGGCATCGCCGACCGCAAGGGCGCGCCGGACACGTTCGACATCCCCGGCTACGCCGACCTGCTGGCCAGGCTCAAGGCGTGCGGGCCGGACGTGGTGTACGCGCCGGAGTTCCGCCGCGAGCTCGAGGAGCCGGTCGCGTGCGCGGTGCGGGTCGACCCGGGCGTGCCGCTGGTCGTCACCGAGGGCAACTACCTGCTGATGCAGTACGACAAGTGGAAGCGCGTGCGCCTCGTGCTCGACGAGGCGTGGTTCCTGATGATCGACGAGGACCTGCGCGTGTCGCGGCTGATCGAACGGCACGTCCGGTACGGGCGGTCGGTCGAGGACGCGCGGGAACGCGTGCTGCACGGCACCGACCACGTCAACGCGCTCATGGTGAACGCGTCGAAGTCGTCCGCGGACCTGCTGATCACCGACGTGATCTAGGCGCGGCCCGGGTGCGGTCCACCCGGGTGCGGCCTAGCGGGCGGCGATCTCCTCCTCGTCGACCGGCTTCTTCATCTCCTGCCGGTAGCGGTGCAGGCCGAAGGCCGTGCCGCCGATGAAGAACGCGACGCTCGCCACGACCGCGACGGTCTCCAGCCACGGCACCGCGGCCAGCAGGCCCGCGCCGTAGTAGCCGGCGAGCACCAGGGTCGGCACCCACGCGACCGCGCCGATCGCCGTGGCCAGCATGAACCGCTTCGGGTCCATGCGCGCCGCGCCCGCGATCATCGGGGCCAGCGTGCGCACCCACGGTATCCAGCGGGCCAGCACGATGGCCCAGAAGCCGCGCCGGTCGAGGAAGTCGCGGGCCTTGGCCAGGTTCTCCTTGTTGAGCACCTTGCCGCCGCGGCGGGCCAGCAGGCGGGTGCCGGTGTGCCGGCCGATGTAGTACCCGATCTGGTTGCCGACGACGGCCACCACCAGCGCGGCCACCGACAGCAGCCAGGCCGACACCTCGCTGTCGTGCGAGGCGAGCACCACGCCGGCGGCGAACAGCAGCGAGTCGCCGGGCAGGAACAGGCCGAAGATGAAGGCGCACTCCACGAAGATGAAGCTCAGCGTGATGAGCCACACGGCCGTGGGACCTGCGGAATCAAGCGAGCCGAGCGCGATCGCTCCGGACGATGCGGACAACACCACGTGTGCAGGGTACGTGGGCGCGCGGCGTTCTCCAGGCCACTCCGGGACAACGGCTCGTCGAAAGGTTCGAGTCGGGGAGGGGACGGGCGTTGGTCGGAGGGTGCGGCGGGCGCTGGTCGGAGGGTGCGGCGGGCACTGGTCCGGGCGGGGCGCGGGTCGGCGAGGGGTGTGCGTCGGAGTTCCGGTGGGACGCGGCGTGGTCGAACCGGTACGCACTGGAGTCGGCGCGCGGCGGGGGTTAGCGTGGTCGGATGGGGTCGTTGCTGGCCGAGCTCCGCGCCGCCGTCGGCGCCGACGGCGTGCTGACCGATGCCGACGTCACCGCGGCCTACCAGCGGGACATGATGCCGCTCGCCCCGTTCGGGCGACCGCTGGCCGTGGTGCTGCCGACCTCCGCCGAGCAGGTCCAGGCCGTGGTGCGGGCGTGCGGGAGGGCCGGCACGCCGATCGTGCCGCGCGGGGCCGGGAGCGGGCTGTCGGGGGCGGCGAACGCGGTCGAGGGCTGCGTGGTGCTGGCCACGACGAAGATGAACGCCATCCTGGAGGTCGACCCGGACAACCGGCTGGCCGTGGTCGAGCCCGGCGTGGTCAACCTCGACCTGCGCGGCGCGGTGGAGAAGCACGGGCTGTTCTACCCGCCCGACCCGTCCAGCTACGACTGGTGCACCATCGGCGGCAACCTGTCCACCAACGCGGGCGGGCTGTGCTGCGTGAAGTACGGCGTGACCACGGACTCCGTGCTCGGGCTGGACGTGGTCCTCGCCGACGGCGAGCTGCTGCGGACCGGCCGGCGGACCGTCAAGGGCGTGGCGGGGTACGACCTGACCAGGCTGTTCGTGGGCAGCGAGGGCACGCTCGGGGTCATCACCCGGGCGACCCTGGCGCTGCGGCCCCTGCCGCAGGCGCCGTCGACGCTGGTGGCCGCGTTCGGCGGCACGGCGGCGGCCGGCGCGGCGGTCAGCCGGGTGGTCGCCGAGGGCGTCGTGCCGTCACTGATGGAGATCATGGACCGCACGTCCATCCGGGCCGTCGAGCAGTACCTCAAGACGGACCTGGCCGCGGACGGCGCGCTGCTGCTGTGCCAGTCGGACTCGGGCGGCGAGGCGGCCCGGCGGGAGCTGGCGGCGATCGAGCAGGCGTGCGTCGCGGCGGGCGCCGAGCTGGTCTACGCGACCGAGGACCTGGCGGAGGGGCGCGACCTGCTGGCCGCGCGGCGGGCCGTGCTGACCGCGCTGGAGGTCTACGGCGCGTGGCTGACCGACGACGTGTGCGTGCCGCGGACCAGGATCGCCGACCTGATCGCCGGGTGCGAGCGGATCGGCGCGGAGGTGGGGCTGCGGATCGCCGTGGTCGGCCACGCCGGCGACGGCAACATGCACCCGACGGTCGTCTACGACCCGTCGTCGGCGGACGAGTTCGCGCGGGCGCGGCGGGCGTTCGACGAGATCCTGGGCCTGGGGCTCGCGCTCGGCGGGACGGTGACCGGCGAGCACGGGGTCGGGAAGATCAAGCGGGAGTGGCTGGCGCGCGAGATCGGGCCGGTGGGGCTGCGGGTGCACCGGGAGATCAAGAAAGCGCTGGACCCGGGGAACCTGTTCAACCCCGGGTCCATGTTCGAGCTGCTCTGATCGGAGCGGCTCCGAGCCGAGCTGCTCCGGTCCGAGCCGAGCGGCTCCGGTCCGAGCTGCTCCGGTCCGAGCGGCGGGCGTGGTGCCGCTGCTCAGTCCAGGCGCTTCATCCGCTGCGTGACGGCGGTGTCGTCGTCGATCAGGTCGTCCACCCGCTCGATGACCTCGGTGATGTCGTGCGCCTCCTGGGCGAGCAGGGACTTCTTCTCCCGCTTCGCCTTGATGACCTCGATGATGATCGGCACGACCGAGATCAGCACGATCAGGATCAGCATCAGCTCGATGTTCTCCCGCACGAACGGGATCTGACCGAGGAAGTAGCCGAGGACCGTGATGCCCGCGGCCCACGCGATGCCGCCGATGAAGGAGTACGTGAAGTACTTGCGCCGGTCCATGCGCCCCACGCCCGCCATGGCGGTGATGAACGTGCGCACGATGGGCACGAACCGGGCCAGGACGATCGCGCGCGCGCCGTACTTGTCGAAGAACTCCTCCGTCTTGTCGACGTACTCCTTCTTGAAGATCTTCGACTCGGGCTTGCTGAACAGCGCGGGCCCGGCCCGGTAGCCGATCCAGTAGCCGACCACGTTGCCGAGCATCGCGCACGCCGTGAGCAGCACGCACACCAGCCACAGCGGGTAGTCCAGCAGACCGGTGGCCACGAACATGCCCGCGGTGAACAGCAGGGAGTCGCCGGGGAGGAAGAAGCCGACCAGCAGGCCGCACTCGGCGAAGATGATGAAGCACAGGCCGACCAGCATGTATGGCCCGAGTCCTGAGAGCAGGACCTCCGGGTTGAGCCAGTCCGGGCCTAGGGCAATCGTGGAGGTGGGCGCGACCGTCACGGCGCACACGGTACAGGTCCCACCTGAAGGGGGGTTTGCCGCATTTGAGCAGTTCTCACCCGGAGGTCTGGTACGACCGGTTCACCTGAGGGTCATCACGGCCACGACCGTGCCGGAGGCCAGGCCCAGGAGGACGGCGAGGAGCAGGAGCCAGGCAGTACCGGTGGTGCGGGTGGTGCCGGTGGTGCGGGTGGTGGTGCTGCTGCTGGAGTGCGCGTCGCGGGTGCCGGGGGTGAGGTCGGTGGTAGGCCTGCCGGCGGTCGAGTTCCCGGTGGTCGGGCCCGTGGTGGTCGAGTTCGTGGTCGGTCCGACCGGGAGGAGCTTGTGCGCGCCGGAGCTGGTGGCCTGGGCGCGCAGGGCTTCGGCCACCAGCTTCTCGGGGTCGTCGGGCACGGGGTCAGTCTTTCACCCACGCGCCCCGGCTCATCACCTCGCGTGGCCTGAGGTCGGCGTCCAGGACGACGACGTCGGCGCTGAGGCCCGCTTCGAGCCGGCCGGTGCGGTCCTCCAGGCCGAGCAGACGCGCCGGTCGGGTGGCCGTGGCGTGCGCCGCCTCGACGACGGTCAGGCCGCACGACGTGACGGCGTTGCGGAAGGCCGCGTCCATGGTGAGCGTGCTGCCCGCGAGGGAGGCGCCGCCCGCGAGCGTGGGGACGCCGTCCACCACGCGGACCTCCAGGCCGCCCACGTCGTAGACGCCGTCGCCCACGCCGGCGGCGGCGATGGCGTCGGTGACCAGGACGGTGCGGTTCGTGCCGGCGTGCCGCGCGGCCAGGCGGACGGCGGTCGGGTGCAGGTGCACCAGGTCGCAGATCAGCTCGACGGTGACGCGCTCGTCGTCGAGGAGCGCGCCGATCGGGCCCGGTTCGCGGTGGTGCAGCGGCCTCATGCCGTTGAACAGGTGCGTGGCGACGCTCGCGCCCGCCTCGACCGCCGGGCGGATCTGCGCCTCGGTGGCGTCCGTGTGGCCGATCGCCGCCAGGACATCGTTGTCGACGAGGTGGCGGACCGCGTCGACGCCGTGGTCCAGCTCCGGCGCGATGGTGATCATCTTGACCGTGCCGCCGCCGGCGTCGAGCAGGTGGTCGATCGACCGGCGGTCGGGCGGGCAGAGGATGGCGGGGTCGTGCGCGCCGCAGCGGGCGGCGGACAGGAAGGGCCCCTCCAGGTGGATGCCCGCGAGGACGCCGTCGCGGACGAGTTCCGACAGCGCCGAGACCTGGCCGGCCAGCTCCGGGATCGGGCGGGAGACCAGGCTCGCGAGGAGCGTGGTCGTGCCGTGCTTGCGGTGCGCGTTGGCCGCCTTGCTCACCCGGTCGGGATCGGCGCTGGTGAACGCCTCACCACCGCCGCCGTGGCAGTGGATGTCCACGAAGCCCGGCACCACCCAGCCCCCGCCCAGGTCGGTGGTCGGCCCGTCGGGCGGCGCGCCCTCGCCGACGGCCGCGATCAGGCCGTCGCGCACCGCGACCCACCCCTGGTCGAGCACCCCGTCGGGCGTGACGACCCGACCACCGGTCAGGGTCACGTCCACCGGTCCACCCCACGTGCTCATGTCTCCTCCAGCATGTCGATGGCCAGCAGCGCGGCGCCGAGGCACCCGGCCTCGTCGCCCAACGCGGCCGGCCGCAGTTCCGGGCGCCGCTGGAACGTGACCAGCTCGTCCAGGCGTCGGCCGAGCGGGTCGGTCAGCAGCGGGCCCGCCAGTGCCAGGCCGCCGCCCAGCACCACCGCTTCCGGGCCGAGCAGTGCCGCCACCAGCAGGATGCCCCTCGCCAGGGCGTCAACCGCCTCCTGCCAGACGATCTTCGCGTCCGGGTCGCCCGCTCGGAGGCGTTCGGCGACCTCGGCGGCGCCGTTGACCGGGGCTTTCACCCGCTGGGCGTAGCGGCGGGCGATGGCGGCGCTGCTCGCGCGCGCCTCGACGCAACCGGTTTGGCCGCAACCGCACGGGTCGGGGTGCCCCACGTCGACGTGGCCGACCTCGCCGGGGGCGTCGGTGACGCGGCCGTCGATGACCAGGGCGGCGGCGATGCCGGTGCCGATCGGCATGATCACCGCGTTGCGGAGGTCCCTGGCGTTGCCCAGGCGGAGTTCGGCCAGGCCGCCCGCGCGGACGTCGTGGCCGAAGGCGACGCGGGTGTTGGTGGCGGCTTCGAGGTTCTTGGCGAACGGGTAGTCGCGCCAGCCCAGGTTCGCGGAGTAGACGCCCGTGCCGGTCGCCTCGTCGACGATGCCCGGGACGACCAGGCCGATCGCGTCGATCGGGTGCGGGGTGGTGGCGCGCAGGTCTGCCACCAGGGCGGCCACGTCCTCCACCACCGCGTCGCCGGTGGGGCGGGTGGCGTGGCGTCGCTGCCTGACGACGACGGGCGGGGTGGTGCCGGCTTTGGTGCTGCTGGTGTTGGTGCTCGTGTTGGTGCTGGTGTCGGCGGTGGTGATCAAGGCGGTTTTGGTTTCCGTCCCGCCTACGTCCACCGCGATTACGTGTCTGGTGCGCGCCACGAGGTCCGATACTGCGGCATGTGACCACCATTGGTCTATACCAAGTGCCGGATTGGGTTGGTTTGGGTGTCCTGGCGAGACGGTTTGGTCCCAGTGGGTGGTCGGGGCGGGGTTCACGGGCGAAAAGCGGACGCTCGCCGCTGGGCAGGCCTCCGGGGGAGGGGCTGGGGCGCTCGTCCTCTCCCGCATGACCTGCCGGAGGCAACCACCCTTGTCAAGGGGTCCGCGAAAAGCGTGCGGACCCCTTGACAAGCGCGGTAGGGCTGCGCCCAGGCCATACGGGAGAGGACGAGCGC
>NZ_JBHWIE010000107.1:0-23167 GCF_042732085.1 Actinosynnema sp. NPDC059797 | reverse complement strand
AGGATGCGGTGGGCCCAGGCCAGCGCCAGCCAGGTCTTGCCGACCCCGCCGGCCCCGCCGATCGCCGAGACCACCACCGCGCCGCCCGGCGAGCCGCCGGCCAGGGCGCGGTCCAGCGCGGCCAGCTCCGCCGCCCGCCCGGCGAACGCGCCCGGGGCGGCGGGCAGTTGACGGGGCACGACCGGCGCGGGCGGAGGCGGCCCCACGTGCAGGTGCACGCCACCGTGCACCGCACCGGCCTGCACCACCCCGCTGACGGCGCCACCCGACAGCGCGTTGGCCACGCCGGGGCCTTCGTCGTGGGCGGCCCGCGCGGGCTCGGGCACGGTCACACCGGGCACCTCTCGCCGATCACCGGTTGGCAGGTGCCCAGCGTTCCACCGCACCACCGTTGCGCCCGTCGGCCCAGCCGGAATTCACCCGACCGTGCGTATCCGGTGTGGTCCGCCGACAGGGACGGGTGGGCGTGCGGCGCACGGGACGACAGGGCGGTGGCGTGCCGCGTCGAGGTGGGACCGGTGGCCGGCGTGGCGCCGCCGGGCCGTCACCCCGTCGGGGTGCGTGCGCCTGTGACGCGGCCCGCCTCGACTTATCGTGGTCGCCGAGGTGGCGGTCCACCGGGCCGTGACCGGATCACGTGTCGTTCGAAAGGCGCGCCATGCGAGTTCTCTGCTGCGTGACCACCGCCGTCTCCCACGCCAGGGCGATGCTCCCGGTGGCGCGCGCCCTGGCCTGCGCGGGGCACGAGGTGCGGGTGGCGACCACGAGGCCGCTGCTGCGCCTGTTCGACGGCGAACCGCTCCGCGCCCGACCGGACCTGCGGGACCCCTTCCCCCACGCGGACGGGTTCCTCGCGGACCCGACCGGCGAGGAGGACGGGCGCGTCGCGGCCGCCAAGGCGGCCGGCCGGCTCTTCGCCGGTCCGCACATCACCGACGGCTACCGCGCCCTCGCGGCGGTGGCCGAGCGGTTCCGCCCCGACCTCGTGCTGCGCGGCGAGGCCGAGTTCGCGGCCGCGCTGCTCGCCGACGACCTCGGCGTCCCGCACGTCTCGGCCCCGTCCGGGAGCGCCAACGCGCTCCTCCCGGACCACCTGCTGTCCCTGCTCAACGCCCGCAGGCTGGAACTCGGCCTACCGGAGTGGGACGACCTCGGACCGCTCCACCGCCACGGGTGGCTCGACTTCATGCCCGCGCGGTACTCGTTCGCCCCTCCCCACCTGCCGGACGCGATCACCTGCCGCCAGCCGGACACCGTCGCCCGCGCCGAGGCGCTGCCGGACTGGGTCCTCGCGCTGCCCGCGGACCGCCCCCTGGTGCTGGCGTCGTTCGGGACCGTCATCCCCGTGCTGCACGCGCAGGCCAGCGACCCGTTCACGGCCGGCGTGCAGGCCGGCACGCGATCGGCCTTGCGGGCCGTCATCGCCGCGCTGGCCGATTCCGACTGCGTCGGCGTGGTCGTCACGGGCGGCCTCATCCCGGCCGACTCCCCGGTTCCCGGGAACGTCCGGCTCGTCGACCACGTCCCCCAACCCCTGCTGCTGCGCTGCACGCAGCTGTTCATCACCCACGGCGGCTACAACGGCATCCGCGAGGCGATCGCGGCCGGCGTGCCGATGGCCGTGCTGCCCCGGTACGGCGACCAGTTCGCCAACGCCGACCGGGTCCAGGACCTCGGCCTGGGCCTGCACGTGGCCGGCGGCGCGGCGGAGGAGGTCGCGGCGGCGTGCGAGACCCTGCTGACCGACGCGGCGGTGACCGCGCGGGCCCGGCTCGCCCAGCGCCACATGCTCGCCCTGCCGCCCGTCGAGGCCCTCGTCCCGCTCCTGGAGCGGATCGCCGCCGGCGCCCCGGAGCCGGTGGGCGCGAGCGGTCGCCCGGCCTCGTAGCGCGGCGGGCGATGGTGCGGTGGTGCGGTGGGCGGTGGGCGGTGGGCGGTGGGCGGCGGGCGGGGCGCAGCGGGCCGTGCGCAGCGGGCCGTGCGCAGCGGGCCGTGCGGTGGTGCGGCGGGCGGTGGCGCGGTGGCGGCAGTGCCGTGGGCGGTGGCGCAGCGGGTCGTGGTGCGGCGGGCGCGAACCGTCAGTGCGACGGCACGGCCGCCCGGGCCGACCCGCGGACCGCGTCCACGAGCGCGACCGGGTCGGCGGGCGGCCGCGAGCCCCGCCAGGCGACGTGGCCGTCCGGGCGGACCAGCACGAACGGGCACGCGTACAGCTCGGACAGCCGGGGGTCGTCGCACTCGACCACCCGCTGCGGGACGTCCCGCGCGGCGAAGGCATCCCGCACCCCCTCCACGCCCTGCGCGTCGTGCTCGAAGCACAGGAGGACGAACGCCTCGCCGAACAGGTCCAGCAGGGACACCCCCGGCCGCAGCCAGCCGTGGGCGGCCCGGGAACCGGGGTCGCTGCCCGGCCGCCAGTCCGGTGTCATCTCGGCGCCGGCGCCGATGACCAGCGGGGACTCGTAGCGGTAGCCGAAGTGGACCTCAGGGTTGTCGAACTCCTTCTGCGCGCCGCTCGCGCGCAGCCGCTCGGCCATCTCCGCGCGCCGCCGCGCGCCCTCCGGCGTCTCCTCGCGCAGGTCGGCGGGCAGTTCCCGGCTCAACGTCCGCTGGAGGTGCCGGTTGGCGGCCTCCAGGCTCTGGAGCGCGACCGGCCGCCGCTCGGTCTCGTAGGCGTCCAGCAGGTGCTCCCCGCCCCAGCCGCGGAGGTGGGCGGCCAGCTTCCACCCCAGGTCGGCGGCGTCGGCGATGCCGATGTTCATGCCGAACCCGCCGGACGGCGACACGGTGTGGGCGGCGTCGCCGACCAGGAATACCCGGCCGTGCCGGTAGCGGTCGGCGACCCAGTGGGTGAGGTGCCACTCGGTGTCGGCCAGCGGCTCGACCGGTGTCTCGAAGGCGATCGCGTCCCGGAGCAGCTCGGTCGCGTCCGCCGTCAGCGCCGGGCCGGACACCGTCAGGTTGAACAGCTCCCGGCCGTCCATGGAGCGCAACGGGTAGCGCAGCTCGTTCGAGAGCATGAGGAAGTAGACCATCGCCGCCCGCCCGCCGCGCTCGGCCAGGTGACGGGTCAGCTCCGGCGCGCGGAACAGGATGTTGCGGAGCACCTTGGCCTCGTGCCGCGCGGGCGCGTCGATGCCGCACCAGCGCCTGACCGGGGACGAGGCGCCGTCGCAGGCGACCAGGTACCGGGCCCGGACCGCGGTCGCCGTGCCGGTGTCGAGGTCGGTGAGGTGCGCGGTGACGCCGTCGTCGTCCTGGGTGAACGAGTCCAGCCGGTGGCGCAGCAGCAGCGGGCCGTCCGGCGCCGCGCCGACCTCGCCCATGAGCAGCGGCTGGAGCCAGTGCGCCGGGCAGACCTGGTCCGGCTCCGGCGTGTGCCGGAACTCCGGGCGGGTGGCGACGGTGCCGCGCTCGAAGCGGTGCAGCTCGTGCCCGCCGACCCGGGTGACCCACGCGATGTCCAACGAGTGGTCCGGCGGCCAGCCCGCTTCGCGGATCCGCCGGGCCAGGCCCCACCGCCGGAACAGCTCCATGGACCGCGGTCCGATCGTGCTCACCCCGGGTTGGGGGACACGTCCGTCCCGCCGCTCGACGACGAGGTGGTCGACGCCCCGGTACCGGAGGTCCAACGCCATCGCCAGCCCCACCGGGCCGGCCCCGACCACCAGGACGTCCGGCTCGCGGGTGAACGCGGGTGCGCTGCGGGCGATCACGGGCACCACCTCCGGACGTCGTCGTGATCGGACCGTTCTCGACGTGGATTCTCCTGCCGGCACGGGAAGAGCACATCTCCGGCCATCCGATCGAGTGGCCGGGAGGCGTGCGCGGGGCCCGTTCGCGAGCGCCGCTTCCCTTGGCCGGCAATGGTTCCGCTACGTGACCGGTGTCCCGACATCCGCTCTCACGGGTGCGATTTCGGGTGACGGGGTGGCCGAGGGCTTGTCGGGACGCGGAGGTGCTGCTCACCGTGGTTGACGGCGCGAGGGGCGGGGGCATGGCCACTGCGACGCTCTACCTGAGGAGAGTTCATGCCCGGCACACACGTGGTCGATCGCCGTTTCCCCACAACCGATCCCGGTCCCGACGCACCACCGATCACGATCCTCGGCGCGGGCATAGCCGGGTTGGTGGCCGCGCACGAGCTGGAGCGGTTGGGGCACCGCGTGGAGGTCCTGGAGGGCAGTCGGCGCGTGGGCGGTCGCATCCTCACCCACCGCTTCGGCGGCGGCGGGCCACTGGTGGAGTTCGGCGCCATGCGGGTTCCGGGCAACCACCGGTACACTTTGGACTACATAGCCAGGATGGGCCTGTCCGACAAGCTCCGGCCGTTCCGGACGCTGTTCTCCGACCCCCGCGCCTACCACGCCACCAGCCAGGGCCACGTCCGCCTCGACCAGGCCGCGCGCCTCCTGGTCGAGGACTTCCGCGCGGGGCTGCCCCGCGGCCGCTACCGCGAGGAGACCGTGCTGTTCGGCGCGTGGTTGACCGCGATGGGCAACGCGATCGGCCCGGCCGGCTTCCGCGATCGCGGCTTCACCGCCGAGCTGTTGGACGCCGTGGACCGGATCGACCTGGCGCCGTTCGTGATCGGGGCCGGTCACGACCAGGTCGACGTGCACGGGTTCTTCGCCGGGCACCCCGAGGTCCGGGCCGGGTGCGGCGGCCGGCTGGCCCGGTTCATCGACGACGTCCTGTCGGAGACCAGCCCCGACCTGGTGCGGCTCGAAGGCGGGATGGACCAGCTGGTCCAGCGGCTGCTGTCGCGGGTGCGGGCGCCGATCCACCTCGGCTGCGAGGTGGTCGGGCTGGAGGTGTGCGGCGAGCGGGTGCTGGTGGAGATCCGCACCGGCGACCGCGTGATCACGCGGAGCTGCCCCGGCGTGCTGTGCACGCTGCCGTTCTCGGTGCTGCGCCGGATCCGGTTGCGCAACCTGAGCCGGACCAAGGTCGCCGCCATCCACGGGATGACCTACTGGTCGGCGACGAAGGTCGCCTTCCACTGCCGGGAGGCGTTCTGGCTCGGGGACGGCATCTCCGGCGGCGCGTCGTTCAGCGGTGGCCGCGTCCGCCAGACCTACTACGTGCCCCCGGAGTGCGAGCCGGCTCGAGGTGCCGCGCTGCTGGCCAGCTACACGCTGGGGGAGGAGGCCGACGCCTTCGGCCGGATGAACGCGGACGACCGGCACGAGGCGGTGCTGAGGGAGTTGGGCCGGATGCACCCGGAACTGCTGGAGCCCGGCATGGTGCTCGGCGCCGCCAGCATGGCCTGGGGCCAGCACTGGTGGAGCAACGGCGCGGCGGTGAGCCAGTGGGAGCTGGACGACAGCACCCGCACGGAGGAGCGGCTGCGGGCGGCGAGCCCGGAGAACGGGCTGTACTTCGCGGGCGACCACTGCTCGGCGAACCCGGCGTGGATCGACGGCGCCATCCAGTCCGCGGTCGACGCCGTGCGGCAGATCCACCTGGCCGGCCGGACGCGGACGGCGGTGTCGGCGTGAGCGTGCTCCCCGTGACCGGCACGTCCCGGTCAGACCTGCCGCCGTTCGACCCCCGGTCCCTGGACCACGACGAGCTCGTCCGCCCCTACCCGCTGTACCGGCGGTACCGGGAGGCGGAGCCGGTGCACTGGAGTTCCGCGAGCGGCGCGTGGTACGTGTTCGCCCACCAGCCCACGGTGGAGGTGTTGGCGAGCCCGGACTTCGCCCGGGGCAGGCTGGTCCTCCCACCCGGCTGCGACGCGCTGGCCGCCCTGCTCCGCGACTGGCTGGTGTTCCTCGACCCACCGCGGCACACGCGGCTGAGGTCGCTGCTCGCCGGCAGGTTCACGAACCCGGCGGTGCGCGCCCTCCGCCCGGACGTCCAACGGGTCGCGGACGACCTCGTCGCCTCCCTCGCGGGACGACCGGAGATCGACCTGGTGGCCGACTTCGCGACGAAGCTGCCGCTGTACGTGATGTGCGACCTGCTCGGCCTGCCCGCCGCGGACCGGGAGTGGCTGCACCGGCGCGCGCTCGCGCTCCAGCAGGCCAGCTCGACCCGCCAGGGCGACTACGCCGCCGCCGAGCGGGCGGCCCGGGAACTCGGCGACTACTTCCGCGAGGCCGCCGCCGACCCGGCCGAGGACGGGCTCCTCGCGCCGCTCGTGCGGGCCGGGTGCATCCCCGACGAGGTCGCCGCCACGGGCGTGCACCTGCTCACCGCGGGCCACGAGACCACGGCACACCTGATCGGCAAGTCCGTGCTGGCGCTGCTGGACCACCCGTCGCTGCTGCGCTCGCGGCCGGTGTTCACCGCCGACCACGTGGACGAGCTGATCCGCTACGACGGCCCGGTGCAGATGGTGAGCCGACGGGCCGAGCGGGACGTGGTGCTGGGCGGTCGACGGGTCCGGGCGGACGACAAGGTGGTGCTGGTGCTCGGCGCCGCCAACCGCGACCCCGACCGCTTCGAGCGGCCCGACGAGCTGCTGCCGACCCGGTCGGCCCGCGGGCACTGCGGTTTCGGGCACGGCGCCCACCGGTGCCTCGGCGCCGCCCTGGCCGGCCTGGAGACCCAACTCGCCCTGACCGCCCTGGTGGCCGCCCTGCCCGCGCCGCGCGCCGCGTCACCGGTGCGCTACCACCACGACCTGATCTTCCACGGACCGGAGCGGCTGCCGCTGCGCACCGGCTGGCCGGGGTGACCGGAACGCCCCGGCCGGCCGGGTTCAGGTCGCGCTGTCGGCGGTGAGGCGGACCGGCAGCGAGGTGAGCTGCCGGATCGCGTACCCGCTCACCCAGCGGGTCTCGTCGGACGTCCGCGTGGCGTCGGGGAACCGCTGGAGGAAGCGCGTCAGGGCGATCCGGAGTTCGAGGCGCGCCAGTCCCGCGCCGATGCAGTAGTGGGCGCCGTGGCCGAAGGTGTAGTGCGTCGCGGACGACGGGGTGGAGTTGGCGGCGGGGATGTTCAGCAGGACGGGCACGCCCGCCGGTATCTCGTGGTCCTGGAGCGGCACGGGCGAGGTGCTGAACCGCCAGGTGGCCAGGGGGAACGGCGGGTGGAGGCGCAGGGCGCGCTCGACGCGTTCCTCGACCTCCTCCGGGGTCGACGGTCGCCGGTCCGGTGGGTCGGCCAGCACGTCGGCCAGCAGCGCGGCGAGCACGCTCGTCGTGGACTCGTGCCCGGGGACGACGAGCCCGGGTGTCCAGGTCGCGATCTCGACGGTGCTGATCGAGCCGTCGGTGTCGCGCAGCTCCAGCAGGTCGGCGATCATGCCGGGGCGCAGCTCGTCCCGTCGCGGGCCGAGGAAGGCCCCGACACCCTCGTAGAGCTGGATGCGCCCCTGTTCGCGCTCGGCCTCGTCGGCGCCGTAGGTGAGCCGGCGGCAGGCGGCGGTGAGCGGTTCGTGCATGTCCGGCGGCAGCCCGAGCACGGCGCTGATGACCGCCACGGGCAGCGGGTAGGCGAGCCGGGGCACCAGGTCGACCTCGCCGTCGAGCGGTCGCAGGAGGTCGTCCACGGCGTCGGCGATCAGGTGCTCCCAGCGCTCCTGGTGCCGGGCCGAGAAGACCGCGGCGTGCAGCTTCCGCTGCCGGGTGTGCTCGGGGCCCTCGCTGGTGACCATCTCGATGGCGCGGGAGGTCTGGGCGGAGCCGATCAGCCCGGTCTCGTCGTGGAACCAGGGCGGCGCCGCGCCCGCGTCCTTGCTGAGCCGGCGGTCGCGGAACGCCTGGCGCACCAGGTCGGGCTGGTTCACCAGCCACACCTCGCCCCCGGCCCAGGCCACGCGGGCGAGCGGGTGCCGGTGCGCCACGTCGAGCAGGCGCTCCCGCACGTCCCCGGGACGGACGTCGAGCTGGATCTCGATCAGGTCGGTCATGCCTGCTCCCGGGAGGTCGGGTCGGAGGTCGGCGGGCCGGTCAGCACGGCGGCCCGCCGAGTCGCGCCGCGAGGTGGGCGCTGATCCCGGCCACCCGTTCGGGTATCCGGGTGTCCTGGCGGCACTCCGCCGCGAGCCGCTCGAACTCCCGCGCGACCCGGCGGCGGGCCACGTCGGGCCGGGACACGGGCACGGGGGGCTCCGGCAGTTCGAACGAGGGGCCCGCGGTGCGGCCGGGAACGCCGGAGGGCAGCGTCACCAGGAGTTCGGCGAGGGGCCGCATCATCCCGGTCATCACGTCGATCGCGGCGTTCATCAGCTCGGACCGGCGCAGGCTGGCGTCCGGCCGTTCGGCGAAGTGCTGCGCGGTCAGCAGCAGCATCAGGTAGTAGGACCTGTTGAACAGCGCCATGACCCGCGCGGTGCCGGGGTCGGTGACCGGTTGGCCCGCGCCGTGACCGGGACCCGTGGTCGGGTTGCGCAGCACGGGGTAGGCCGGGCGCCACCGCCCGCCGTCGCCGCGGAGCTGCTCGGTCATGAGCAGGGTGGAGATCCGGCTGAACGTGTCGTGGTGCGACGGGCCCGGGTCCCCGACCGCGGGCAGCACCCCGCCCTCGCCCTGCTCGGTCACGAAGTCCACCGCGAACAGGGCGCTGGACAGGTCGTCCACCTCGAACTGGTAGTCGGGGTAGGTCAGGTTGATCGACTCGCGCAGGAACAGGTGGTGCTCGCCGCCGCCCCGGCCGTGCTCGACCGCGAACAGGTCCGGCACCCGGGACAGGCCGTCGCGGATGGAGCCGTACAGCTCGCTCAGCGACCGGTACGGCCCGCTGCCCGGCTTGCCGTCGCCGGGCTCCTCGATGGCGATGAACCGCTGCACGCTCCCGAGGTGCAGCGGTTCGAGCGCGAAGTCCACCGGCAGCGGCAGGCGGGCGTTGATCGTGGCGAAGTCCAGGTCCGGCACGAAGAACGGCTCGCCGACGGCCATCAGGACGTTGTTGACGACCAGGAAGTGGACCATCTCCTCGCGGGCGACCCCGAGCAGGCCGCCCCGGATCCCGGTGCTCAGCGTCAGCCCGCCGTCGCCGCAGGCCAGTTCGAGTTGCTCCGCGGTCCACCGGCCCTCGCGCACCCACGCCTCGCCCGCGCCGTAGGTCGGCACGGAGTACGCCGCGTAGAGGTACTGCGCCATCACCGCCAGTTCGAGGGTGACGGCCTGGCGCAGCGCGGAGACCAGCTCGCCGCGGGTGGTGATCGAGGGCGTCCGCGGCGCGTCCGCGAGCGCCGGGAGCGGCGCCTGGCGCTGTTGGCGGCGCAGGTACTTCAGCAGCAGCCGCGCCTTCGGCGCCGAGAGGTCCCTGGTGGGCGGCATGTAGTAGGTCTTGCCCTTGTTCCGCGGGTCGCACATCTGCCACATCAGCGTCGCGTAGGTCTCGACCTTGCACCGGTCGGCGAGGCTGAACACCTCCGTGCGCATGAACGAGGACACCAGCTCGTAGTAGGCCAGGACCTCCTGGTGCACGAGCTCGAAGGTCACGTCCTGCTCCGGGACGTCGTCGAGCCGCCGGTCGTCGGGCAGCACCCGGACCGCCACGGAGCCGTGCGGCCCGAGCGAGATCCGGGTGACGCCGGCCCGGACCCCGCGGACGGTGAAGCCGCCGCGACCGGCGTCGTCGACGTCGATCCCGCCGATCGCGAGCAGGTCGTCCCGCTGCCGAACGTCGGGGGTGGCCGGGTGCGGCCGGCCGCGCAGGAACGCCCGGAACGTCACCCGCGCGTCCTGCTCCGGGGTGCCGTCGGTGTGGTCGAGGACCAGGGCGGCGTCGTCGGACTGGACGTTCAGCTCGACCTCGCGCAGGAGGTCCACCGGGTGGCCGTGCCGGTCGAGGTGGACCACCCGCAACGCCTGGTCGCGCGCCGAGGGCGCGCCGGACGCCGCGGGCACGGTCACGATCCCGCTGGTCGGCGCGTGCTCGTGCGCCTTGTCGGGCACGGTCGCGACCAGCTCGTCGGACTCGGCCGTGCGGAGCAGCAGGTCGCCACCGCCCCAGTCCGGCGACACGGCCGTGATCAGGTTGAACGTGACGTGCGTCGGCGACACGTCGACGCCGAGGGTGTGCAGCCCGGTGCGCCCGCCGCACGGCACGAGCAGCCGCCCGGCGGGGTGGGTGCGCAGTTCGCCCGCGCGCCACGGCGCGACGGTGCCCCGCAGCCGCCACCGGTTCGGCGCGTCCGGCGCCGTGGGCGCGGCCATGTGGCTGAGCGCGAACTGGACCACCAGCCCGTCGCCGGCCGCGGCCCTCAGGTGCCCGACGGCGGGGGAGGGCTCGGCCAGCCACCACGGGTCCTCGACCACGAACTGGTAGACCACCGACCTGCGCAGCTCCGCCGCCGCGAAGTGCCCGCCGACGTCGAGCAGGTGCTCCGGGTTCTGCCAGCGCGGCGCCGACGTGCCCGACACCTCCCCGGTGACCGCGTACCCGACGTCGTGCGACCGCCCGGCGCGGCCGAAGCCGAACTGGCCGACCACCAGGGTCATCGTGTCCGCGGCGGTCGGGTCGACGTCGAAGACCCGCGCCCGGTTGACGGTGGTCGCGAGGTAGTCGTTGTGGTGGCCCCACACGTCCACGCAGCGCCCCACCAACGGGTCGTCCGACTCCGGCCGGCCGGCCTCGCGCTCCACCCCGGTGATCGTCGCCTCGATCGCGAAGTGCCCGCTGCCGCCGAAGTTCCAGCCCGCGGCCGCGCTGAACACCCCGTCGGGGCACGGCCGCCCCGCGGCGTCGTACCGCGGTCCCCGGTCCACCAGGTACTCGTGGTACTCGCGGGCCGGCCGCCCCACCGGGAACGGGCCCTCGTGCGTGAGCGCGGTGTTGGTGGTCACGTCCACCAGGCCGCTGCGCGGACCGGTGGGCAGGCTGGTCCGCGCGGTGCCGGCGAAGTGCAAGCGGGGCAGGTCGAAGACGCTCACGGCCGCTCCCGGCAAGCGCCCCGAGCCGGAACCGGCCTGCCCATCGGCACCTCCGCGAACGCGTTGCGGTCCACACCGGGGCCGGCCCGGCGGCCCGGCCCACCGCTCCCACGGTGGGCGGACCCCGGCGCGCCCGGCAACTCCGCCCCGTTCCGCTCACCCGAAAGGGCAACCGTTAGAGCGGTGACCCGAGCCGGCGTCACGCAGCGGAGCGGTTCCCGGCGCCCGTCAGACGGCCGTGCGCGACCACTGCTGGTTGGCGCCGCTGTTGCACGGGTACTGCTTGAGGACCGCGCCGTCGGCCGTCGACGCGGCCGGCACGTCCACGCACTTGCCGCTGTGGCGCGCCCGGAGCTGGAAGTAGGCGCCGTTGGCGACCAGTTGGAACTGCTGGTTGGTCCCGGCGCCGCAGGTGTACTGGACGAGTTCGGCGCCGTCCGCGGTGGAGGCGCTCACCACGTCGAGGCACTTGCCGCTGTGGCGGCTGACGAGGCGCCAGTAGCCGCCGCCCGCGTCCTGGAACTGCCACTGCTGCCACGGGTTGCCGCTGTAGGTGTACTGGCCGACGCGCGCGCCGTTGTCGGTGTTGGGTTGCTGGACGTCCATGGCCTTGCCGCTGTGGCGCACGTCGAGCCGGTGGAACGTCGGCGCGGGCGCGGACCCGTCGCCCCAGGCGTAGCGGATCCGGTCGGCGCCGGAGTTGTTGCGGATGGTCAGGTTGAGGTCGGTGCCGCTGCCGCTGAGGGCGTACATCGAGTACCAGTCGTAGCCGATGGTGCCCGGCTTGCCGCCGAGGGCGGGCCAGTAGGTGCCGCCCATCCGGTTGTCGCGCATGACCTGGGCCATGGCGCGGATGTGGCGGACGAAGTTGTCGGTGCTGCCCGCGTCGCCGTAGTCCAGGCCGGTGGACATCGGCGCGCCGAACTCGGTCGCGACGGCGCGGGAGGCGCAGTTGCCCAGGCGCGTCTGGATGTGGCCGCGGAACTGGTCGTAGGTCATGGGGCTGTAGAAGAAGGCGTAGTGGTGGAAGGACAGCAGGGTGGAGTTGAAGCGGCTGTCGTTGCAGATGTCGCGCAGGTCCTGGCTGTAGCCGGTGCCGCCGATGAGCACGCGGCCGGGCACCGCGGAGGTGTGGTGGGTGAGCCAGTTCGCCGCGACGTCGCGCCAGTCCGCCGAGCTGTAGCCGTGCGGCTCGTTCATCGGCTCGAAGTAGACGTTGGGGTTCGAGCCGTAGGTGTTGGTCACGCTGGACCACATCGTGTTCCACGCGGCGAGGTTGGTGATCCGGCCGCCGGAGGCGGCGCCGTCCTCCCAGTAGGCGAGGATGACCTTGAACCCGCGTTCGGCGGCGGCGTCGATGGCGCCGCGGTAGGCGTTCCACCAGGTCGTGTTGGCGACGGTGTGGGTGTTGACGGGCAGCCGGACGGTGTTGACCCCCATGGTGGCGGCCATGTCGTCGTAGAGGGCGTTGGCCTTGGCGCGCACCGTCGCGTTGCTGTCGGACTGGCTCAGGCCCTGCACGACGAGCGTGCCGGTGCTGAAGTTGTCGCCCAGCACGGCCCAGTTCATGCCCCGGAACTGGCTGGTGGCGGCGTCGGCCGGTGGTGCGGGGACGACGAGGCTCGCCGCGGTGAGCGCGGCCACCGCGAGCGCGGTCGGTAACCGGCGCGCCGGCCGGGTGCCCTGCGCCGGCCGCGACGCGTGGCCGCCGGAGGTCGTGATCGGTGTCATGAGGTTGTTGTCCCATCGCTGGATCGAGGTTGCTCGGGCCCGTGCGCGGCTCCACCGCTGGTCGGCGCCGCCGCAGGTGTGCTGCTGGATCTCGGCGCCGTCGCGGGTGCCGGGGACTGCGCGACGCGGGCGCGCAGGCCGGCTGGGGGGCAGGCCGGGCGGCACCGCCTCGTCGTTGAAGCGGATCGGTGGTCCTCGGTCGTGCGCGGGGGTGCGCCGGTGCGGCGACCTGGTCGGTGGGCCGCCGGCGCGACGGCGCCGCACCGCGGGGGCGGGAACGCCGACGGCTCAGCGGGAACTGCCCGGCGCGGCACCGCCGTCGAGTGTCGTCAACGGCGTTCCGGCGGGTGGGGAACCGTAGATGTTTGCGTTAACATCCTTGGCGGTCATAGTGTGCGAGCAAGGGCGCGACGGTGTCAAGGGCGTGGCGGTCCGCCGCTCGTCCGCCACGGCGTCGCGCGAGCGGCCGCGCACGCCGCGGCGGCGTGCACGACCCTCCGATGTGGACGGACCCGCCGGTCAGGCCCGCCGGGCGGCGGTGGTCAGCGCCTGGTCGAGGATGTCCAGCCCGCGGTCCAGCTCGGCGTCGGTGGTGGTCAGCGGCGGCGCCACCCGGAGGACGCCGCTGCTGCCGGGGAACTGGACGATGTTGAGGTGCAGGCCCAGTTCGAAGCAGGCGGCGGTGACCGCGGCGCCCAACCGCTCGGCCGGGCGCTTGCCGACGCGGTCGGTGACCAGCTCGACGCCCTGCAACAGCCCGCGGCCGCGGACGTCGCCGATGTGCTCGTGGCGGGCCTGGAGCTCCAGCAGCCCGCGGCGCAGCCGCTCGCCCCGGTGGCGGGCGACCCGGTCGAAGTCGCCCTCGGCCAGGACGGTGACGACCGCCAGGCCGACCGCCGCCGCCAGCGGGTCGGAGACGTGGGTGGTGACGAAGTAGTAGCCGCGCTCGTGGCAGCGCCGCTCGACCTCCTCGCCGGTGATCACCGCCGACACCGGCAGCCCCGCGCCGAGGGTCTTGGACAGGGTCAGGATGTCGGGCACCACGCCGTCGCGCTGGAAGGCGTACCAGTCGCCGGTGCGGCACAGGCCGGTCTGCGCCTCGTCGAGGATCAGCAGCATCCCGCGCTCCTCGCACTTGCGCTTGAGCGCGGCGAAGTACCCCGGCGGGGGTTCGACGACGCCGCCGGTGCTGAGGATCGGTTCGGCGATGAACGCCGCCAGGCTGCCCACGGACTGCCGGTCTACCAGCGAGAACCCGAAGTCCAGCTCGGCCTGCCAGTCGTGCCGGCCGTCGCGGGTGAACAGCGGCCGGTAGGCGTTGGGGGTCGGGATGACGATGTTGCCCGGCGCGACCGGGCCGTACCCGGTGCGCGAGACGCTGAACGTCGCCGCGCCCGAGGCGTGGGTGACGCCGTGGTAGGACTGGTCGAAGGCGACGATCTCGTGCCCGCCGGTGCAGAGCTTGGCCATCCGGATGGCCGCCTCGTTGGACTCGCCCCCGGTGCTCAGCAGCATCACCTTGTCCAGCGGGTCGGGCAGCGTCGCGGACAGCGCGGCGGCCAGCTCGACCACCGGACGGCTGAGCATCCAGCTGAACAGGTGGTCCAGCGTCGCGATCGACCGGCTGACCACCTCCACGACCGCCGGGTGGGAGTGGCCGAGCAGGGCGCTCATCTGCCCGGAGGTGAAGTCCAGGATCGCGCGCCCGTCGCTGTCGAACACCTCCGACCCGGCGGCGCGCTCGATGATCGCCGGGGTGAAGTCGCTGCCCGAGTAGCGGATCAGGTGGCGACGGGCCGCGGCCCAGAACTCCTCGGCGGTGGACCGCGCGCCCGCGGCGGGGGACGGCGAGGCGGGCGGCGCGGGCGGTGTCGCGGCGGGCTCGATGGTCGTGCTCATGTCCTACCCCTGTCTCCGAGCGGCCAGTGCCGACGACGGTAGGACAGAAGCGCGGGCAGCCGATTGCTCTTGTTGCCCGCGAACGGTCGAGTGTTGGCACACTTGGGCCGTGGACCGCATCGACCGCGCAATAATCGACCAACTCCGCCGTGACGGCCGCCTGACCAACACCGAACTCGCCGACCGGGTCGGGCTCACGCCCTCGCCCTGCCTGCGCAGGGTCAAGCGGCTGGAGGACGAGGGGGTGATCCTCGGCTACCACGCCCGGATCTCGCCCGCCGCCCTCGGCCGCGGGTTCGAGGTCCAGGTGGACCTGGAACTCGCCGACCAGGCGCGGGCCACCGTCGAGCGGTTCGAGGCCGCGCTGGTCTCCTTCGACGAGGTCGTCGAGGCGCGCCGCATGTTCGGCGCGCCCGACTACCACGCCCTGGTCGCCGTGGCCGACCTGCCCACCTACGAGCGCTTCCTGACCCAGCGGCTGATGGCGATACCCGGCCTGGCCAAGCTCCAGTCCCGCTTCGCCATGAAGACCATCAAGGCCGACCTCCACCACCGGTCCGGGTAGGACCGGACCGACCCCGGGCGGGCCGGCCCGTGCCGCCGAGGGGGAGCGGTGGTGGGCGGTCGGGCGCCGAGTGCCGCCACCAACCGAATTCGGACCGTCACGGGGAGTGCGCCGACGCCCGCGCGTGGATCACCCGGGAGGCCGGTGCGGACCGAGGCGCGGAGGCCGCGGCACGCGGGCACCGCGGCGGGTGAGAGGATCGCGGGGATGTCTGTGAGAAGCAGTGATGTGGAGAAAGCGGCCGGTGTGCTGCGGGCCGGGGGCCTGGTGGCCTTCCCGACCGAAACGGTCTACGGCCTGGGCGCCAACGCCGAGGACCCCGCCGCGGTCGGGCGCGTCTTCCAGGTCAAGGGGCGCCCGCCCTCGCACCCGCTGATCGTCCACCTCGCCGGTGCGGAGCACCTGGACGACTGGGCGGAGGAGGTCCCGGAGACCGCGCGCCTGCTGGCCGAGCGCTTCTGGCCGGGGCCGCTGACGCTGGTCCTGCGGCGCGGTCGCCGGGTGCCGCTCGAGGCGACCGGCGGTCTGGAGACGGTGGCCGTGCGGGTGCCCGCCCACCCCGTGGCGCTCGCGCTGCTGTCGGCCTTCGGCGGCGGTGTGGCGGCCCCGTCGGCCAACCGCTTCGGCTCGGTCAGCCCCACCGCGGCGGACCACGTCCGCGCGGAGCTGGGCGACGCCGTCGACCTCGTGCTGGACGGCGGCCCGTGCGAGGTGGGCGTCGAGTCGACCATCGTCGACGCCACGGGCGACGTCCCGGCCGTCCTCCGGCCCGGCGGGGCGACGCGCGAGGACTTGGAAGCGGTGCTGGGACGCCCGCTCGCGGTCCACTCGACCAGTCGCGTCCGGGTGCCGGGCCAGCACCCGTCGCACTACGCGCCGCGGGCGCGGGTCGTCCTCGTCGAGCCCGGCGAGGTGGTCGCCGAGGCGGAGCTCGCGCGGGAGCGGGGGCACCGGGTGGGCGTCCTCCTCCCTCCCGCCTTCGGCGACGCCCCGGTGGAGGCGCACGCCGTGGTGGCGGTCCCGGCTTCGCCGGCCGCCTACGCGCGCGGGCTGTACGGGTTCCTGCGCGAGCTGGACCAGCGGGGGTGCGACCTCGTCGTCGCGTCCCTGCCGGTGGAGGAGGACCTGGGGCTGGCGATCGCCAACCGGCTCCGCCGCGCCGCGGGACCCCGGCCCACCGACTGACCGGCACGACCCCGGCGCGTCACGACCGCTGGGCGTCGATGGCCTCGTCGACCGTGGCGTGGAACGGCAGGACCTTGTCCAGCCCGACGACCTGGAAGACGCGCGTCAGCTCGCGGTTGAGGCCGGCGAGGCCCAAGGGGCCGCCGGTGGCCCGGGCGCGCTGGTAGGCGGCGATGAGCACGGTGATGCCGGTGGAGTCGCAGTAGGTGAGGCCGGTCAGGTCGACGACGAGGCCGGCGTCGGGGCCGAGGGGGATCGCGTCGAGCACCTCGCGCGCCCGGGGGCTGGTGTGGTGGTCGAGTTCCCCGGCGATCCGCAGCACGGCGGGGCCCGCCGGGCGCGGGTCGAGGGTGACGGTGAGGGTCTGGTCGGTCACCGGGTCTCCTGTGCGGCGGGGTCGAGCTGGTCGTGGGCCGGGGGTGCGGGGAGGGCGGTGTCCCGGGTCCGGTGGCGGCGCACCGCGTCCGCTCGTCGCCGCTCATCCACCGGCGCGGGCGGCTCGTGCCGCGACCAGCCCGTCATACCGACCTCACCCACCCCTCGTCCCGGTCCGCGCCCCGAGGCACCGGCACGGGCGCGCGCGGGCCTGGTGCGGCTGACCTATCCTACGGATCGCCTCACCGGTCCGTGGTGGTGGGACTTGTACGGCCACGAGCGCCAGGGCACCCGCTCCGGGGACGGCCGGAGTGGACGAATGGGGTTTGCGGTGACGAGTTCCGACGACGCCCGGCACGAGCCGACGGCGGTGGTGGCCGACGTGTTCGCCCTGGAGGCCGAAGTCGGTCCCGACCTCGCCGGGGTGGACTGGGCGGCGACCCCGCTCGGCCCGCCGGGGAGCTGGCCGCAGAGCCTGCGGACCGCGGTGAGCATCCTGCTGTCGTCCCGGTTCTCGATGTGGATGGCGTGGGGCCCGGAGCTGACGTTCTTCTGCAACGACGCCTACCGGCGGGACACGCTGGGCCGGAAGTACCCGTGGGCGCTGGGGCGGCCCGCCCACGAGGTGTGGGCGGAGATCTGGGACGACATCGGACCCCGGATCGACACCGTGCTGAACACCGGGAAGGCGACCTGGGACGAGGCGCTGCTGCTGTTCCTGGAGCGCTCCGGCTACCCGGAGGAGAGCTACCACACGTTCTCCTACAGCCCGCTGCGGGACGACTCCGGCGCCGTGGTCGGCATGCTGTGCGTGGTCAGCGAGGAGACCGAGCGGGTCATCGGCGAGCGGCGGATGGCGACGTTGCGGGACCTGGGCTCGGACCCCAGCGTGGTGCGCACCGAGCAGGAGACGCTCGCCTTCGCCAGCCGCCAGCTCGACCGCAACCCGCGTGACCTGCCCTTCACGCTGACCTACCTGTTCACCGAGGACGGCTCCGCCCGGCTGGCCGGTGCGACCGGGATCCCCACCGGGCACCCGGCGGCGCCCGCGACCCTGGCGGCCGACGACCCGGGCGCGGTGTGGCCCGTGGCGGCGCTGTCCCGGGGCGAATCCGTGCTGGTGGACCTGGACGGGGCCGCGTTCGCCGGGCTGCCGTGCGGGGCCTGGCCGGAGCCGCCGGTGCGGGCGCTGGTGGCCCCGCTCCAGCAGCAGGGCGGCACGCCGTACGGGTTCGTGGTGGCGGGCCTGAACCGCTACCGGTCGCCGGACGAGGGGTACCGCGGGTTCGTCGAGCTCGTCGCCGGGCACGTCGCGGCGGGTATCGCGAGCGCCCGCAGCTACCAGGCCCAGCAGCGGCGGGCCGAGGAGCTGGCCGAGCTGGACCGCGCCAAGACCGCGTTCTTCTCCAACATCAGCCACGAGTTCCGCACCCCGCTGACCCTGATCATGGGGCCGGTGGCGGAGCTGCGGGACCGGTTGGCGGTGACGGACCCGGGGGCGAGCGGTGAACTGGAGGTCGTGCACCGCAACGGCCTGCGGCTGGGCAAGCTGGTGAACACGCTGCTGGACTTCTCCCGCATCGAGGCGGGCCGGATGCAGGCCCGCTACGAACCCGTCGACCTGGCCGCCTTCACCGCCGAGCTGGCCAGCGTGTTCCGATCGGCGATCGACAAGGCGGGCCTGGTCTTCGAGGTGGACTGCCGGCCACTGCCCGAACCCGTCCACCTCGACCGGGGCATGTGGGAGAAGGTCGTGCTCAACCTGCTGAGCAACGCCTTGAAGTTCACGTTCGAGGGCTCGATCCGGGTCTCCGTGCGGGCCGGCGACGGTGAGGCGTCGGTCACCATCGCCGACACCGGCGTCGGCGTGCCGGCCGAGGAGATGCCGCGGCTGTTCGAGCGCTTCCACCGCATCGAGAACACCCGTTCCCGCTCCAACGAGGGCAGCGGCATCGGCCTCGCCCTCGTGCGGGAGCTGGTGGGCCTGCACGGCGGCGCCATCACCGCCGACAGCACCGTGGGCGAGGGCACCCGCTTCACCATCCGCCTGCCGTTCGGCTCCGCCCACCTGCCCCCCGACGCCGTCTCACCCGCCGCGGGTCCCGCCTCGGTGTCGGTCACGGCCGACCCCTACCTGCAGGAAGCCCTGCGCTGGCTGCCCGCCGAACAGGGTGGCGCGGCGGTCCGGGATGTCAAGTCCCCGGGCACGGACACCGCGTCCGGTCCCGCGGTGCCCGCGACGGTCCTGGTCGCGGACGACAACGCCGACATGCGCGAGTACCTGACCCGGCTGCTGTCGGGCGCCGGCTACGAGGTCCACCCCGTCACCGACGGGGTGGAAGCCCTGGAAGCGGCCCGCGCCCGGCTCCCGGACCTGGTCGTCAGCGACGTGATGATGCCCCGCCTGGACGGGCTGGGCCTGGTGGGCGCGCTGCGCACCGACCCGCGCACCGCGGCGGTGCCGGTGCTGCTGCTGTCCGCCCGCGCCGGTCAGGAGGCGTCCATCGAGGGGCTGCGGGCCGGCGCCGACGACTACCTGGTCAAGCCCTTCGCGGCGGCGGAGCTGCTGGCCAGGGTGCGGGCGAACGTGGAGCTGTCCCGGCTGCGCAACCACCACGCCCGCTGGCGCACCGCGCTGATCGACTCGCTGCAGGAGGCGTTCTTCGTGTGCGACGAGGGCGGCGCCGTCGTCGAGATCAACACGGCTTTCACCGACATCCTCGGCTACGGCCCCGAGGGCCTGCCCTACCGGCCCGTCCACCCGTGGTGGCCCGACGCCGAGACCGACCCCGAGGGGCACCGGCAGGTCGCCGACGCCTTCTCCGGCCTGCTCGACCGGGGCCAGGGGAGCCACACCATCCCCGTGACCCACCGGGACGGCCACCTGCTGTGGGTCAACGTCATGTTCAACCCGGCGCAGGACCCAGACAGCGGGCGCACCGTGGTCGTGGGCACCTTCCGCGACGTCACCGCGGAGCACTACGCCATCCAGCGCGACACCGCCCTGGCGGTGCTGAGCATGCGCCTGTCCGCGGCGTCCAGCCTGCCCGAGGCCCTGTCGGGTGCGCTCGAGGAGCTCAAGGACCTGTGGGGCGCCCGGCGCGTCGTGGCCGCCGTCCACGCCGACCGGGACGAACCGTCGTTGACCGCCACCGAACCCGGCCTGTCCTGGGACGGCCTGACCGAACAGGAGCGCGCGACCCTCACCGCGCTGCGCGAGCGCCCCGCGCTGAGCCCGACCGCCCACGGCGCCACGGGCACCGGGATCACCCTGGAGCACCCCGACGGCCTCATGGTGCTCTGGCTGGACCTGGACGAGCGCCGCCCCTTCACCGACCAGGACGAGCTCCTGCTGTCCCTGCTGGCCGGGCACCTCGCCCAAGGGCTCACCCGCGCGCACCAGATCGACCAGCAGCGCGAGACCGCCCTGGCGCTCCAGCGCGCCGTCCTCGGCCCCTCCCGGCTGCCCGACGGCTTCGCCGTCCGCTACGAACCCGCGGCGCGGCCGTTGGAGATCGGCGGCGACTGGTACGACACCGTCACCCTGCCCGACGGCCGCATCGGCATCGTCGTCGGCGACTGCGTCGGCCGAGGGCTGAAGGCCGCCGCCGTCATGGGGCAGCTGCGCAGCGCCTGCCGCGCCCTGCTCCTGCAGCAGACCGGGCCGGCCCGCGCCCTCATGGCCCTGGACCACTTCGCCGCGGGGCTCCCCGGCGCGTTGTGCACCACCGTGTTCTGCGGCGTCCTGGACCCGGAAACCGGACACCTGACGTACTCCAGCGCCGGGCACCCGCCCGCCATCCTGGCCCTCCCGGACGGCAGCACCCGGCTGCTCGACCAGGCGGGCTCGACGCCGCTGGCCGTGCGGCCCGGTGTCCAGCGCCCCGAGGCGGAGTGCACCGTGGCGCCCCGCGCCACGCTGCTGATGTACACCGACGGGCTCGTCGAGCGCCGCCGCCGCCCGCTGACCGCCGGCATCGACCAGGCCGGCGAAGCCGTCCAGGCGGGCCGCGACGCCGCCCTCGACGACCTCGCCACCCAGGTGATGGACCGGCTGGCGCCCGCGGGGGGCTACGACGACGACGTCGCGCTGCTGCTCTACCGCCACCCGGCCCCGCTGGAGCTGACCTTCCCCGCCGAGTCCGCCCAGCTCGCCCCGGTCCGCAAGACCCTGCGCGGCTGGTTGGAGCAGTGCGGACTGCCCCCGCAGGCCATGCAGAGCGTCCTGGTCGCCGCCGGCGAGGCCTGCGCCAACGCCATCGAGCACGGGTACCGCGGCACGGCCCCCGACGCGGTCCGGCTGCGGGCCCGTGCCCTGGTCGGCGACCTGTACCTGACGGTGACCGACACCGGCCACTGGAAGACGCCCCAGCCCGAGCTCAACGCGCACCGGGGGCGCGGCGTCGCCCTGATGCGCGCCCTGATGCAGCAGGTCACCATCACCCCCGGCCCGGTCGGCACCACCGTCGACATGCACCTGAGGATCCCCTGATGACCACACCGCTCACGCTCACGCCCAGCCCGGGTCCCGACGGCACCACGATCCTCAAGGCCGTCGGCGAGATCGACATGAGCAACACCACCGAGCTGTCCGCCGCCCTCGACGACGTCCCGGGGCGGCTCGTGGTCGACCTCACCGAGTGCGAGTACCTCGACAGCGCCGGCATCAACGTCCTGTTCGCCCACGCGGACCGCATCGAACTCGTCGCCGGACCCCTCCTGGCGCCGGTCATGACCTTCTCGGGGCTCACCGCCGTGGTCACGGTCCACGGCTTGGAGGACGACCCGGTCGAAGGCGGGCGGCAACCGTAGCGGTCGACGGGCCGGACCGGGCGACCGTAGGGTGGTCCGCGTGGTCCGAGACGCGCGGTCGACCCACGCCTCCTCGTTCGGCACGGCGGCGGGCGCCTACGCCGAGCACCGCCCGGACTACGCGCCGGCGGCGGTGCGCTGGGCGCTGGAGCCCGCGCCCGGCCCGCGCGTGCTGGACCTGGGCGCCGGGACCGGCAAGCTGACCGGCGTGCTGGTGGCGCTGGGCGTCGACGTGGTCGCGGTCGAGCCCGACCCGGCGATGCTGGGCGAGTTGCGGCACGCGTTGCCGGCCGTGCGCGCCCTGCCGGGCAGCGCCGAGGCGATACCGCTGCCGGACGGGTCCGTCGACGCCGTGGTGGCCGGCAACGCCCTGCACTGGTTCGACCCGGCCGCGGCCGGGCCCGAGCTGGCCAGGGTCCTGGCCCCCGGTGGTGTCCTGGCCGGCCTGTGGAACGTCGTGGACGACCGGGTCGACTGGGTGGCCCGCCTCGCGGAGGTCGCGGGGAGCGCGGTCATCGGCCCGCGCGACACCTCCGGCACCTGGCGCGCCGCGACGGCGGACCTGCACCTCCCCGGCGCCGGTGCGGAGGCCCGGTTCGGCTCGCCGGAGCAGGCGGAGTTCCCGCACGGGCAGCGGCGCACCGCCGACTCCCTCGTCGCCACGCTCGCGACGCGCGCGGGGGTGCTGGTCATGCCGGAACGGGGGCGTGAGGCCGTGCTCGGCCGGATCCGCGCCTTCCTCGGGAGCCGACCGGAGACCGCCGGGGGCGGGTTCACCCTCCCGATGCTGACCGGGGTACTGCGCCTCCGGCGGGTGTGAGGGGGCCGGGCTGCCGGTTTTCACCCGACGGGACCTGTCGTCCCCGTCCGGCGCGCACGCACGCTGGAGGGGACGAAGGGGAGGGGATGACGGCGAAACCGCGCAAGCGCGGGAAGGGGAAGCCGCGCAAGCGCGGGAGGGGGCCGCTGAAGCTCGCCGCGGCCGCCGCCCTGGGCGCGGCGCTGCTGGTGTGGCGGTTCGTCCAGGCGCACCCGGTGCTGTCCGCGGTGATCGCCGGCGCGCTCCTGGCCGCCGGGGCGGTGGTCCTGGTGCTGCGGCTGCGCCGGCGGCGCGCCGAGGTGGTGCGCCAGGCCGAGCGGGACCGCGCGATCGAGGCCACCGACGGCATGAGCGGCGCCGACTTCGAGCAGTGGACCGCCCGGCTGCTGCGCCGGTCGGGGTGCGTGGACGTGGAGGTCGTCGGCGGGGCGGGTGACGCGGGCGCGGACGTCGTGGCCACCGCGCCGGACGGCGGCCGGGTCGTGGTGCAGTGCAAGCGCTACGGCTCGACCAACAAGGTCGGCAGCGAGGCCGTGCAGCGCTTCTCCGGCACCGCCCGGTACTACCACCGGGCCGACCACCCGCTGATCGTCACGACCTCGACGTTCACCGCGCCGGCCCGGACCGTGGCGGCGGAGGTCGGCATCACCCTGGTGGACCGGCAGGTGCTGGCCGAGTGGGCCCGGGGCGGCTCGGCGCCGATCCTGTCGACACCGCGTGAGCCGGCGGGGCCTCGGGCGGGTGATCGCCCGGGGCGTTGAGGTGACCCCCGTTGCGGTCACCGCGTCCCGACCGGTACTGCTGGTTGCCCGTCGCGCCGAAGGAGCCGCATGAACCCCGACCTGCTGCGCAACTACCTCGCCCGGCACCACCTCGGCCGTCGCGGCGCGCTCCGGCTCGCGGGGGCGGCCGGGGCCGCGGGCCTGGTGGGGGCGGCGTCCCCGGCGG